>NZ_JBGLYU010000009.1:0-152489 GCF_047304235.1 Variovorax sp. Varisp36 | reverse complement strand
GCCAGCTTGTCGACCTCGACTTCGACGGGCCTGAGCACTGCAACAAGCGGCATCAGCAGCCTGTCCACTGGCTTGAGCACGACGAACAGCAGCGTGGCCAGCTTGTCGACGTCGACGTCGACCGGTCTGAGCACCGCCACAAGCAGCATCGACAGCTTGTCCACGTCGACTTCGACGGGCCTGAGCACCGCGACCAGTGGCATCAGCAGCCTGTCCACCGGCCTGAGCACTGCGACAAGCGGTATCACCAGCCTGTCGACCGGCCTGAGCACGACCAACAGCAATGTGAGCAGCCTGTCGACCTCGACCTCCACCGGTCTGAGCACCGCAACGAGCGGCATCAGCAGCCTGTCCACCGGCCTGAGCACGACAAACAGCAACGTGAGCAGCCTGTCGACTTCGACCTCGACGGGTCTGAGCACGGCGACTAGCGGTATCACCAGTCTGTCGAGCGGCCTCAGCACGACGAACAGCAACGTCGCCAGCCTGTCGACCTCGACCTCCACGGGTCTGAGCACGGCCACGAGCAGCATCGACAGCCTGTCCACCTCGACCTCGACTGGCCTGAGCACCGCAACGAGCGGCATCAGCAGCCTGTCCACCGGCCTGAGCACGACCAACAGCAACGTCGCCAGCTTGTCGACCTCGACTTCGACGGGCCTGAGCACTGCAACAAGCGGCATCAGCAGCCTGTCCACTGGCTTGAGCACGACGAACAGCAGCGTTGCCAGCTTGTCGACGTCGACGTCGACCGGTCTGAGCACCGCCACAAGCAGCATCGACAGCTTGTCCACGTCGACTTCGACGGGCCTGAGCACCGCGACCAGTGGCATCAGCAGCCTGTCCACCGGCCTGAGCACGACGAACAGCAGCGTGGCCAGCCTGTCGACCTCGACCTCGACGGGTCTCAGTACGGCGACCAGCGGTATCACCAGTCTGTCGAGCGGCTTGAGCACGACCAACAGCAACGTCGCCAGCCTGTCGACCTCGACCTCCACCGGTCTGAGCACAGCGACGAGCAGCATCGACAGCCTGTCCACGTCGACCTCGACGGGTCTGAGCACCGCCACCAGCAGCATCAGCAGCCTTTCGACGGGCCTCAGCACGACCAATAGCAATGTGAGCAGCCTGTCGACCTCCACATCGACAGGGCTGAGTACTGCGACGAGCGGTATCACCAGTCTGTCCTCGGGGCTGAGCACGACGAACAGCAATGTTGCTAGCCTGTCGACTTCAACCTCGACTGGCCTGAGCACCGCAACGAGCAGCATCAGCAGCCTGTCTTCTGGACTGAGCACTACCAACAGCAATGTGGCGAGCCTGTCGACCTCGACTTCGACGGGCCTGAGCACGGCAACCAGCGGCATCAGCAGCCTGTCCACTGGCTTGAGCACGACAAACAGCAACGTCGCCAGCCTGTCGACCTCGACCTCTACGGGTCTGAGTACGGCCACCAGCGGCATCAGCAGCCTGTCCACTGGCCTGAGCACGACGAACAGCAACGTCGCCAGCCTGTCGACCTCGACCTCCACCGGTCTGAGCACGGCCACGAGCAGCATCGACAGTCTGTCCACGTCGACCTCGACGGGTTTGAGCACCGCGACCAGTGGCATCAGCAGCCTGTCCACCGGACTGAGCACGACAAACAGCAACGTAACCAGCCTGTCGACCTCGACCTCGACCGGTCTGAGCACTGCTACCAGCGGCATCAGCAGCCTCTCGACCGGCCTCAGCACGACCAACAGCAACGTAACCAGCCTGTCGACCTCGACCTCGACGGGTCTGAGCACTGCGACCAGCGGTATCACCAGTCTGTCGAGCGGCCTGAGCACGACCAACAGCAACGTGGCCAGCCTGTCGACGTCGACCTCGACTGGCCTGAGCACCGCAACGAGCGGCATCAGCAGCCTGTCCAGCGGCCTGAGCACCGCGACCAGCAGCATCGGCAGCTTGTCGACCGGCCTTGCCAATTCGGTCCAGTACGACGATGCAAGCCACTCCAGGGTCACGCTGGGAGGCGTGGGTGCAACCTCGCCGGTCATCCTCACGAACGTCGCCGCGGGTGTGAATCCCACCGATGCAGTGAACTTCGGTCAGCTGACGTCGCTGTCGACCTCGCTTGGTGGCGGTATCGGCAGCCTGTCGACCAGCCTGAGCACGACAAACAGCAACGTGGCCAGCCTGTCGACCTCGACCTCCACGGGCCTGAGCACGGCCACGAGCAGCATCGACAGCTTGTCCACGTCGACTTCGACGGGTCTGAGCACCGCCACCAGCAGCATCAGCAGCCTGTCGACGGGGCTCAGCACGACGAACAGCAACGTTGCGAGCCTGTCCACGTCGACCTCCACCGGGCTGAGCACGGCTACAAGCAGCATCGACAGCTTGTCCACGTCGACTTCGACGGGCTTGAGCACCGCGACCAGCGGCATCAGCAGCCTGTCCACCGGCTTGAGCACGACCAACAGCAACGTTGCCAGCCTCTCGACTTCGACTTCCACCGGCCTGAGCACTGCCACGAGCAGCATCGACAGCCTGTCCACGTCGACCTCGACGGGTCTGAGCACCGCGACCAGCAGCATCAGCAGCCTGTCGACGGGCCTGAGCACGACCAACAGCAACGTGGCCAGCCTGTCGGCATCGGTCTCGACCGGCCTGAGCACGACCACGAGCAGCATCGGCAGCTTGTCTACGGGCTTGAGCACGACGAACAGCAACGTGACCAGCCTGTCGACCTCGACTTCCACAGGTCTGAGCACCGCGACCAGCAGCATCGGCAGCCTCTCCACCGGCCTGAGCACGGTGTCGAGCACGGTCGACAGCCTGTCCACCGGCCTGAGCACCACGACGAGCGGCATCGGCAGCCTGTCGACGGGCTTGAGCACGACGAACAGCAGCGTGGCCAGCCTGTCGACCTCGACTTCGACCGGCCTGAGCACGGCGACGAGCAGCATCGGCAGCCTGTCCACCGGCCTGAGCACGACGAACAGCAGCGTGGCAAGCCTGTCGACTTCGACCTCGTCGGGCCTGAGCACCGCGACCAGCGGCATCGCCAGTCTGTCGACCGGTGTCGGCAGCCTGTCGAGCAGCCTGAGCACGACCAACGTCAACGTCAACAGCCTGAGCACGTCGGTCAACAACATCTACAACACCGGCACCAAGTACTTCCACGCCAACTCGACGGCGGCGGATGCCCAAGCCTCTGGCCAGGAAGCCGTGGCGATCGGCCCGCAATCGGTGGCCAGCGGCGCCAACTCGTTTGCAGCCGGCAACGGCGCCCGGGCCACGGCCGACGGCGCGGTGGCGGTGGGCTTCGGCGCCCAGGCGACGGGTGCGAACGCGATCGCCATCGGTACCGGGGCGCTGGCCACGGGCTCGCAGGCCATTGGTGTGAACTCCCGCGCAGGCGGCGGTGGCGTGGCGCTGGGCGACAACGCCGACGCAGGCGGTACGGCGCTGAGCCAGGCGCAGAACATCTCCAAGGGCACGGCCATCGGCTTCGGCGCCATCGTGCAGCAAAGCGGCGGCGTGGCGCTGGGCTCGGGCTCGGTGGCTTCCACCGCGGCGGGTGTGGCCGGCTACGTGCCGGGCAGCGCGACGGCGCAGCAGGCGGCGGCCATTAGGGCAACCACCAGCACGCAGGCCGCGGTGTCGGTGGGCGATGCGGCCTCCGGCCAGTATCGCCAGATCACCGGCGTGGCGGCAGGTACGGCCGACAGCGACGCCACCAACGTGGCGCAATTGAGGGCCACGGCCAATGCGGTTGCGGCCGGCGGCGTGCAGTACGCGACCAACCCGGACGGCTCGGTCAACTACAACCAGGTCACGCTGGGCGGCGGGCAGGCACCGGGCGGCACGCGCATCAGCAACGTGGCGCCGGGCGTGCTGCCGACGGACGCCGTGAACCTGAACCAGCTGAACCAGGTGAAGGGACAGGTTGGCGACGTGGCGCGCATCGCCTACTCGGGCACGGCCATGGCCTTCGCGATGTCGGGCACGTACCTGCCGACGTTGTACCCCGGCGAAAAGACCGTGGGCGTGGGTCTCGGCAGCTACAAGGGCTACAGCGCCGTGGCGCTGACATTCAAGGCGCTGTCCGATGACGGCAAGATGTCCTGGGGCGCGGGCCTGACGACCACGGGCAAGGAGTGGGGCATCAACGCCGGCATCGGCTGGAAGTGGAAGTAAGCAAGCCGCTGAATCGCCCCTGACCGGGCGGCTCCCGCGCTGACGGTGCGGGAGCCGTTTTTTTTGGTACACACTTCGCCCCCATGCGCATTGGTATTTCAGTCCTCACCCACGCGGGGCAGAACATCTGGGAAAACGGAATGGGGCAGAACGTCCTGTTTCTCGCCCGGCTGCTGCAACGTATCGAGTTCGTCGAATCCGTGACCCTGGTCGACGCCGGCGACCAGCCGAGCATGCCGCCACAGGTCGACCTGGCCGCCATGGGCCTGGCTTTCGGGCGGGCCCGCGACCTGACCGATGCGCTGGACGTGGTCATCGAGATGGCCGGCGCGCTCGACGTGCAATGGCTCTCCTACTTCCGCGCATGCGGCGGCCGCGTGGTGTTCCATTGCGTGGGCCAGCCCTTCGCGGCGCTGGCCGAGCCGATCGTGTTCACCGACAAGGGCCACTTCAGCAAACCCGACCGCTGCGACGAGGTGTGGCTGCTGCCCAAGGACGCGGTGTTCGCGCCGATGATGCGCACCATGCACCGCTGCCCGGTGTTCGAGGTGCCGTATCTCTGGTCGCCGCAGTTCCTGGCCCAGCGCGTCGCGGAGGTCGAGGCCGCGGGCCACCGTTTCGGCTACACGCCGCGCACGGCCGAGCAGCCGGGGTTTCGGGTGGCGATCTTCGAGCCCAATATCTCGGTGGTGAAGTCCAGCAGCGTGCCCATGCTGATCTGCGACGGGGCCTATCGCGCCGACCCAACCGCCGTGGCCTCGATGCAGGTGCTCAATACCCTGCACGTCAAGGACCACCCGACGATGCTGTACCTGGCGAACTCGCTCGACATCGTGCGCCAGCACAAGGCGATCTTCCACGGCCGGCACGACTTCGCGGGCTTCATGGTGCAGTTCGCCGATGCGGTGGTTTCGCACCAGTGGCAGAACGACCAGAACTACAGCTACCTCGATGCGCTCTACGGCAACTACCCGCTGGTGCACAACTCGCCCTGGCTGCGCGATGCCGGCTATTACTACCCCGACTTCGACATCGCCGCCGGCGCGGCGCAACTGCTGCAGGCGGTGCGCAGCCACGACAGGCAACTGCACGACTACCGCGCGCGCTCCCTGCGGGTCTTCGAGACGCTCGATCCGCTCCACCGGGCGAACGTCGACGGCTATGCGCAGCGCCTGCTGCACCTGGTGGGCGGCAATGCCGCATTCCGTGCCGACGGCGTGAGGAGCGCCGCATGAGCGAAGCGCAGAAAAAGGCCACCATGCCGGCCAAGCTGAAGGTCGGCGTTTCCATCTTCATCCGCAAGGGCGAGCAGAGCCTGTGGGAGAACGGCGTCTACCAGAACTGCCTGTTCCTCGTGATGCTGCTGCTGCGTTCGCCGCGCGTGGAAAGCGCCGTGCTGGTGGCCGGCGGCGGCGACGGCGGTCCTGCGGATGCAACCAATTTTCTGGCCGACTCGCCGGTGCCCATCATCGACATGGCCACGGCCGCACAAGAACTCGATCTCATGATCGAGATGAGTGCCCAGCTGGCCATGTCGTGGTCCGTGGCGTTTCGCGAACGCGGCGGCAAGATCGTCTCGATGCGTGTGGGCAACGACTACGTGATCGACATCGAGCGGATGATCTTCGACAAGCCGCACGGCCTGCTGGTCTCCGGCGCACCGTACGACGAGGTCTGGACGATCCCCGAGTACGAGGTGTCTTGCAAGCCTTACTTCGAGAGCACCTTCCGCGCGCCGGTGCGGCTGATGACTCACCTCTGGAGCCCGATGGTGCTGGAGCGCGCCATGGCCCGCGCGCCGCAGAGTCCGCCGTTTGCCTACGAACCCGGCCGCAGGCAGTGGCGCGTGGCCATCTTCGAGCCCAACATCTGCATGGTGAAGACGAGCTTCATCCCGATGCTCGGCTGCGAGGCGGCGCACCGCGCGCAGCCGCGGCTGATCGAGAAGATGTGGGTCTACAACAGCTTCCATCTGAAGGACAAGCCGCTGTTCATCGGCTTCGCGCAAAGCCTGGACATCGTGCAGCACGGGCTGGCCACCTTCGAGGGGCGCTTCCCGGTCTACCAGGTGATGCCGGGCAAGATCGACGCCGTGTTCGCGCACCACTGGGAGAACGCGCAGAACTACCTCTACTACGAGGCCCTGTACGGCGGCTATCCGCTGATCCACAACTCGCACCTCATCGGCGACTGCGGCTACCGCTATCACGGCTTCGACTGCGAGGAGGGCGGTCGCGCCCTGCAGCGCGCCTTCGCCGAACACGACGCCGACCTGCCGGCTTACCGCGAGCGCGCGCGCCGTTTCATTGCCACGCTCGACCCCGAGGGCGAGGACAACGTGCGCACCTACACCGCCGCCATCGAGAACCTTTACGCATGAGGACCGGGATGAAGCCGAACCGACGATTCCCCCGCCTGCTGCTTGCCGCCCTGTCGTGGGGCGCTGCCGGCGCTGCACTCGCACAGGGCGTGCTGGTGCCCCAGGCGCCACCGGCGGCGCCGCAGGACACGCTCACGCGCGCAGCAACCAGCGTGGGTATCAAGCGCTGCCTGCCCGCCATCACGCGGCTTTCCACGCTCACCGTGCAGGGCAGCCGCAGCCACGACGTGCTGCTCGACTGGGACCGCAAGCGCCCCGATGCCGGGCCGATGTTCTCGCTGATCGGCATGGAGTTTCCGAACGCCGGCGTGGCCGCGTCGATCACCGCCATTCCCGACGACAGCGGCGCCTGCACCGTGTCGGCCGAGCGCATCTCGGTCGCGCCCTTCACCTGCGCGAGCGTCGGCCAGCAAGAGCTGGCGAGCTACAAGATGACGCGGCTGCTGCCCAACTACGCGGTCTACACCGACGAGAAAGAGCCCACCTCGTCGGTCTCGCTGATCGATTCGCCGCCGGGCTGCCTGATCATTCGCCGCTACGTTGAATACGGCTGGCGGGACCCGGCCGCAGTTACTGGCGCAGCCCCGGCCGGTGCCGCGGGCCAGCCTCCGAAGAAGCGCTGAGCCAGCGGTCCCCGGTTTTCAAGCCGTCGCCTGCGCCGCCAATGCCGTCAGCGCAGCAGCGGTCTGCTCATCGGCCGGGAAGAACGATTCCACCGCCAGTTCCTGCAGCGTGACGTCCACCGGCGTGCCGAAGATGGTGGTGGTGCTGATGAAGCTCAGCACCCCGTTCGGCGTCACGAACTGGATCGGCACCGCAATGGCCGACAGTGCCGTGTCGATGGCGGGCAGGTCGTGGCTGACCGCGGGTGGGGGGTAGGCCTCCAGTTCGTCATGCAATTCCTGCAGCACCGCGTCGCCGGTGGCAGCGATCTGCTGCTGCAGCCGTTCGAGCAGATGGGTTCGCCATTGGGCGAGATTGGCGATGCGCGGAGCCACGCCGTCGGGATGCAGGCTCAGCCGCATCACGTTGATGGGCGCCTGCATCAACTCGGGCGCGGCGCCTTCCATCAGCATCGGCACCAGCGCGTTGTGCGCCACCAGGTTCCAGTGGCGGTCCACGGCCAGCGCGGGAAAGGGCTCGTGCCCCTTCAGCACCAGGTCGACCGCGCGGCGAGCTGCGGCCATCGCCGGATCGTCGAGCGAGCGCTGCCGGTACATCGGCGCAAAGCCCGCGGCCACCAGCAGCGCATTGCGTTCGCGCAGCGGCACCTCGAGACGCTCGGCCAGGCGCAGCACCATCTCGCGGCTGGGCGCGGCGCGGCCGGTTTCCACGTAGCTCAGGTGCCGGGTCGAGACCTCGGCCTCCTGCGCCAGGTCGAGCTGGCTCAGGCGGCGGTGGGTGCGCCAGTGCCGCAGGTGGGCGCCGAACGGGTCGCGCGCGCCGGGCTGGCTGGCCTTGGACAGGTGGGAGCGGGTGATGTTCATGGGGCTGCATTCTGGCGCGCCGGCGGCGCGGCGCCATGACCTCCCAGGTCATCGACGCGATTCACGCCGGCCGGAATCATGGGCTCCAACGCGGCAGGGCTGGCTTGCGGCGTAACCACCCAAGGAGATTCACATGTCCGTCTTCGCATCCCCCCGTTTCCTGCCCAACGTGATGTGGGCCGATGCCGCTTCCTGCGCCGCGACGGGCGCGCTGCAAGTGGCGTTCACCGGCGCACTGGCCAGGTTGACCGGCCTGCCGGCGCCGCTGCTCACGGGTACGGGCGTTTTTCTGCTGGCCTATGCGGCTGCCGCTGCTTTCATGGCCAGCCGCCGCGCGCCGCCGCGTACCCTCATCGGCCTGGTCGTCGCCGGCAACTTCGGCTGGGCCGTGGCCAGCGTCGCGCTGCTGGTGAGCGGCATCTTCCCGGTCACTGCGCTGGGCATGGCCTGGGTGCTGGCTCAGGTGGCCTGCGTGGTCGTGCTGGCCGAGCTGCAATGGACCGGGCTGCGCCGCACCCGCGGCGGTGCCCGCGTGGTTTCCGGCCTGGAGCCGGCTGGCCGCTGGTGAGATCGCGGAATGCCGGCGACACCCCTGTCCCCGGCATTTTTCGCCATGAGGAACATGGCCCGGCAAGGCGTCAGCAGGGAAGACCGACTACAGCCGTTGACATCGAACCCTGATATCTTTGAGAGGCTTCCACGAACAAACAGGAGTTCCCCCATGGCCAAAGCGCCGGCGCATGCCTTTGCGTCCACCCTCAAGACCTTCAAGACCGCATCGGGCAAGTCCGGCAAATACTGGTCCCTGAAGGAACTGGCCAAGCAGTACCCGACCATCGACCGCCTGCCGGTTTCCATCCGTATCGTGCTCGAATCGGTGCTGCGCAATTGCGACGGGCAGAAGGTCTCGGCCAAGCATGTCGAAGAGCTGGCCCACTGGGCGCCGAACGCCGAGCGCACCGACGAGATTCCTTTCGTCGTCACCCGCGTGGTGCTGCAGGACTTCACCGGGGTGCCGCTGCTGGCCGACCTGGCCGCCATGCGCAGCGTGGCCGCCAAGCTGGGCAAGTCGCCCAAGACCATCGAGCCGCTGGTGCCCGTCGACCTGGTGGTCGACCACTCGGTCATGGTCGACTACTACGGCACGCCCAAGGCGCTCGACCTGAACATGAAGCTGGAGTTCCAGCGCAATAACGAGCGCTACCAGTTCATGAAGTGGGGCATGCAGGCCTTCGACACCTTCCGCGTCGTGCCGCCGGGCTTCGGCATCGTGCACCAGGTCAACCTCGAATACTTCGCCCGCGGCGTCTACAAGAGCCCGGGCGACGCGAACGACGTGCCCACCTACTATCCCGACTCGCTGGTCGGCACCGACAGCCACACGACCATGATCAACGGCATCGGCGTGGTCGGCTGGGGCGTGGGCGGCATCGAGGCCGAGGCGGCCATGCTGGGCCAGCCGGTCTACATGCTCACGCCCGACGTGGTGGGCTTCGAGCTCACCGGCAAGCTGCGCGAAGGCGTGACGGCCACCGATCTGGTGCTGTACGTCACGTCCATCCTGCGGGCCGAGAAGGTCGTGGGCAAGTTCGTCGAATTCTTCGGCCCCGGCGCCGCATCGATCGCCGTGCCCGACCGCGCGACCATCGGCAACATGGCGCCCGAATACGGCGCGACCATGGGCTTCTTCCCGGTCGACGACATGACCGTGGCGTACTTCGAAGGCACCGGCCGCACCAAGGAAGAGGTCGAGCGCTTCGCCGCCTACTACAAGGCGCAGGGCCTGTACGGCATGCCCAACCCGGGCGACATCGACTACACGAAAATCGTCAGGCTCGACCTCGGCACCGTGTCCCCGAGCCTGGCCGGCCCGAAGCGCCCGCAGGACCGCATCGACCTTGGCCACCTGGCCACCAAGTTCTCCGAGCTCTACAGCAAGCCCAACGAAGCCAACGGCTTCAACCAGCCGGCCGACAAGCTCAAGCTGCGCTATCCGCTGAGCGTGAACGGCGTGCGTGGCGACGACGAAGCCGCGGCGCCGCCGCCCGGTGCGCCGCGCGACGTGATCGAGATGGTGGCCAACCGCTCGACCCATGCCGCGGCACACACCAGCGCCACCGCACCGCCGGCGCCCAAGGGCGAAGTCACCATCGGCAACGGCGACGTGCTGATCGCGGCCATCACCTCGTGCACCAACACCTCGAACCCGAGCGTGATGCTGGCCGCCGGCCTGCTCGCGAAGAAGGCTGTGGAGGCGGGGCTCACGGTCAAGCCGCACGTCAAGACCTCTCTGGCACCCGGCTCGCGCATCGTCACCGAATACCTGGAGAAGGCCGGCCTGCTGCCGTACCTCGAAAAGCTCGGCTTCTACCTCGCGGGCTACGGCTGCACCACCTGCATCGGCAACGCCGGCGACCTGACGCCCGAGATCAACGAGGCCATCACCAAGAACGACCTGATCGGCGCGGCCGTGCTGTCGGGCAACCGCAACTTCGAGGCGCGCATCCATCCGAACCTGAAGGCCAACTTCCTCGCCTCGCCGCCGCTGGTGGTGGCCTTCGCCATCGCCGGCAACGTGATGACCGACCTCATGACCGAGCCCGTGGGCAAGGGTAGGAACGGCAAGGACGTGTACCTGGGCGACATCTGGCCCACGCCGAAGGAGATCGACGAGAACCTGCGCTACGCGATGAATGCGAAATCGTTCCGCGAGAACTACGACAAGGTCAAGACCGACCCGGGCAAGTTCTGGAGCAGCATCGAGGGTACCAACGGCCAGGTGTACGACTGGCCGAAGTCGACCTACATCGCCGAGCCGCCGTTCTTCGAGGGCTTCAGGATGACGCCGCACGCGTCGGACGCGGGCTTCAAGGGCGCACGCGTCATGGCGCTGTTCGGCGACTCGATCACCACCGACCACATCTCGCCGGCCGGCTCCATCAAGGAAAGCTCGCCCGCGGGCATCTGGCTCAAGGCGCATGGCGTGGCCAAGGCCGACTTCAACAGCTACGGTTCGCGCCGCGGCAACCACGACGTGATGATGCGCGGCACCTTCGCCAACGTGCGCATCAAGAACCTGATGATTCCGCCGGACGCCAACGGCACGCAGGAAGAGGGCGGCGTCACGCTGTTCCAGCCCGGCAACGAGAAGATGTTCATCTACGACGCCGCCATGAAGTACATGGCGCAGGGCGTGCCGACGGTGGTGTTCGGCGGCGAGGAGTACGGTACCGGCTCCTCGCGCGACTGGGCGGCCAAGGGCACGCAGCTGCTGGGCATCAAGGCCGTGGTGGCGCGCAGCTTCGAGCGCATCCATCGCGCCAACCTGGTCGGCATGGGCGTGCTGCCGCTGCAGTTCCGCGGCGCCGATTCGTGGCAGACGCTGGGCCTCACCGGCGACGAGAAGATCGACGTGGTGATCGGCAGCGAGCTGAAGCCGCAGATGGACGTGAAGCTGGTCGTGCACCGCGCCGACGACACGCATCAGGAGGTGACGGTGCGCCTGCGCATCGACACGCCGATCGAGGTCGACTACTACAAGCACGGCGGCATCCTGCCCTTCGTGCTGCGGCAACTGCTGGAATAGCACGGGCTTGTTTTCCCGAGAGGCCTTTCTTCTTCCATGCTCCGCATCGGCCTCATTTCCGACACCCACGGGCTCCTGCGGCCCGAGGCCGTCGCTTTCCTGAAAGGCAGCGACTTCATCGTGCATGGCGGCGACATCGGCAGCGCCGGCATCCTCGAGGCGCTCGCAGCCATCGCGCCGCTGACGGCCGTGCGCGGCAACAACGACCGCGAGCCCTGGGCCGAGACGATCGCTGAAACCGAACTGCTGGAATTCGGCGATGTGCGCCTCCATGCCATCCACGACCTCGCGCAACTCGGGATCGACCCGTCCGCGGCCGGCGTGCGCGTGGTCGTCTCGGGCCATTCGCATCAGCCGAAGATCGCGGAGCGCGGCGGCGTGCTGTACGTCAATCCGGGCAGCGCGGGCCCGCGCCGGTTCAAGCTGCCCATCGCCGTGGCCGAACTGCTGATCGACGGCGATGTCGTCACCGCACGCGTCGTCGAACTGGCCGTTTGAGCCCGGTACGGGCGGCCGAACCGAGCGAAAACCCCCCGATTTGCCGGGCTTCCATGCTTTTGAGGGGGTTGGTCAGGTTTTTGTGAGTGAGAATTGCTAGCATCTAGCTTTTGCTTACCGGCGCGCCCGATATTCCGGGCGTCATCTCACCGTGCGAACCATCGATTTCGGCGCAGCACCGACCACCGCCGTCGCCCTGCGCCTCGACCAGCTTCCGAACAACCAGTGGGCGACCGTGCTCGACGTGGCGCGCCCCGAGGATGCGGACGGCCGCGAACTGGTCCTGCGCCTGACGGAAATCGGCTTCGTGCCCGGCGAGGCCGTGCGCATCGTCGCCAGCGGCATCCCGGGCCGCGAACCGCTGGCGGTCCGCCTCGGCCACACCACCTTCGCACTGCGCCGCCACGAGGCCGCGCTGATCCACGTCACGCCGGGAGCCGCCAACCATGGTTGAAGCCGTCATCCAGGGTCCCGGGCGCCTCGCGCCTACCGCTCAGCCCGGCCGTATCGCCTTGCTGGGCAACCCCAACTGCGGCAAGACCGCGCTGTTCAACCTGCTCACCGGCAGCCGCCAGAAGGTGGCCAACTACGCCGGCGTGACGGTCGAGCGCAAGGAAGGCACGCTGCGCACGCCATCGGGCCGCCGCGTGTTCGTGCTCGACCTGCCGGGTGCCTACAGCCTGAACGCGCTGAGCGCCGACGAGGCCGTCACCCGCGACGTCGTCACCGGCCGGAGCAAGGAAGCCTTGCCCGACCTGCTGGTGTGCGTCACCGACGCCACCAACCTGCGCCTGAACCTGCGGCTGGTGCTCGAGGCCAGGCGGCTGGGCCTGCCGATGGTGGTGGCGCTCAACATGACCGACATGGCCAGGAAGCAGGGCATCGCGGTCGACACGGCGGTGCTCTCGCGCGAACTGGGCGTGCCGGTCATCGAGACGGTCGGCGTGCACAGCGGTGGCGCGCAGGGCCTGCTCGAAGCGCTCGACACGCCCGTGGCCGCCGCTGCGCCCCAGCCCTGGCGGGCACCGGGGCTCGACGACGTGCTGGCCACGCAGCGCGAGGTGCGCCGCATCCTCGGCCTGGCGGTGAAGGAGCCGGCGGGCAGCCTCGCCACCAGCGACCGCATCGACCGCGTGGTGATGCATCCGCTGTGGGGCATGCTGGTGCTCGCCGTCACCATGTTCCTGATGTTCCAGGCCGTGTTCAGCTGGGCCAATGTGCCGATGGACGCCATCAAGGCCGGCACCGAGGGGCTGGGCAGCCTGCTCAAGGCGCACATGCCGGAGGGCATGCTGCAGAGCCTGCTGGTCGACGGGGTCATCGCCGGCGTGGGCGGCGTGATCGTCTTCCTGCCGCAGATCCTGATTCTTTTCCTCTTCATCCTCGCTCTGGAAGACTCGGGCTACCTGCCGCGTGCGGCCTTCCTGCTCGATCGCGTGATGGGCACCGTGGGCCTCTCGGGCCGCTCGTTCATTCCGCTGCTGTCGAGCTTCGCCTGTGCCATTCCCGGCGTGATGGCCACGCGCACCATCAGCAACTGGCGCGACCGCATCACGACCATCATGATCGCGCCGCTCATGACCTGCTCGGCGCGGCTGCCGGTGTATGCGCTGCTGATTGCGGCCTTCATTCCGGCGCGCACGGTGGGCGGCGTGTTCAACCTGCAGGGCGTGGTGCTGTTCGCGCTGTACGTGTTCGGCATCGTCTCGGCGATGGCCGTGGCCTGGGTGATGAAGCGCTTTCGCGACAGTACCTCGCATTCGCCGCTGCTGATGGAGCTGCCCGCCTACCGCTGGCCGAACCCGCGCAACCTGGCGCTGGGCCTGTACGAACGGGCTTGGATCTTCATCCAGCGCGTGGGCACGATCATCCTCACGCTGACCATCCTGCTGTGGTTCCTGTCGACCTTCCCCTCGCCGCCGGAAGGCGCGACCGGGCCGGCCATCCAGTACAGCCTGGCCGGCATGATCGGCCGCGGGCTGGAGCACATCTTCGCGCCCATCGGCTTCAACTGGCAGATATCGATTGCGCTGGTGCCGGGCATGGCGGCGCGCGAGGTGGCCGTGGGAGCGCTCGGCACGGTGTATGCGCTGTCGGCCACGGGCGACGACGTGGCGGGGCAGCTGGAGCCGCTGATCGCGGGCAGCTGGTCGCTGGCTACCGCGCTGTCGCTGCTGGTCTGGTACGTGTTCGCGCCGCAGTGCATCTCGACGCTCGCGGCCGTGAAGCGCGAGACAGGCTCGTGGAAGTACGTCTGGATCATGGCCGGCTATCTTTTTGCGCTGGCCTACATGGCGTGCTTCATCACCTACCGCGTTGCACTGGCACTCGGAGCGGGGTAAAAAAGCAAACCCCCAGGCTTGCCCACTTCGTGTGGCTGCCCACCCTCCTGCAGGGGGCAATACCGGCGGCCCGGCGAAGCCGGTTCCGCGGTATTCCCCGCGGTATAGGCTTCGGGATTGGAGTATTTGAGATATGACGCAACAACTGATCGTCGGATTGATCGTCGCGGCAGCCGCGCTCTATGCGGTCTGGCGCTGGATGCCCGCGGGCTGGCGCCGCGGCGCGGCGCAGAAGCTCGCGGCCGGTACGCACCGCGCGGGCTGGGTCGACGAAGCCCGCGCGAAGGAGCTGGCCGCCTCGCTGGCAAAGACCTCGGGCTGCGGCTCTTGCGACAGCTGTGGAAGCTGCGCTCCCAAGACTACCCTTAAGCAACCCGAAGCCGACCAGGGCACCATCGCGCCGTCGTCCACGCACAGCCGCTGAGCCGATGCCCGCGCACATCCTCGTCGCCGGGGGCGGCATCGGAGGGCTGGCCGTTGCGCTGGCGCTGTCCCGCCAACGGCACCGGGCCGACGTCTTCGAACAGGCCGCGGCCTTCGGCGAAATCGGCGCCGGCGTGCAACTCGGCCCCAACGCCACGCGGCGCCTTCAGCAACTCGACCTGGGCTCCGGGCTCGCGGCCATTTCGGCGCGGCCCGATGCGCTCGCGGTGCACAGCGCCGGAAGCGGTTCGGAGCTGGCTCGCATGCCGCTCGGAGACGCCATGCAGCAGCGCTACGGCGCTCCCTATTTCTGCGTGCACCGCGCCGATCTGCACGGCCTGCTGCTCGATGCCGTACGCGCACGCGGCACCGGCACGCTCGTCACCGCGGCGCACATCACGCAGGTGGAAACCAGCGACGACCTCGTGTGCCTGTCGAGCACCGATGCGCGTGCCTGGGAAGGCGAAGCCGTCGTCGGAGCCGATGGCCTATGGAGCATGGTGCGGCAGGAGCTCGATTCCGCGTCTGCCGCGCAACCGCCGCGCGTCACCGGCCACACGGCCTGGCGCGCCATGGCCGAGCAGGCGAGGCTGCCCGCCGCATTGCGCCGCGGACAGGTCGACGTCTGGCTCGGCCCGCGCCTGCATGCGGTGGCGTACCCGGTGCGCGGCGGCGATTGGCTCAACGTGGTTGTCATCGCCGAGTCCGCCCCCGCAGGCGATGCGCGCGACTGGGACCAGGCCGGCAGCATCGCCGCGCTGAAGCAGGCCATGGGCCGCAGCTGCGCAGGCCTGCAGGCGCTGCTCGACGCCATGCCCGGCTGGCGCGCGTGGTCGCTCGGTGACCGTGCACCCCTGAACGGCGCAGCCGACATGGCGCACGAGCGCATCGCGCTGGTAGGCGATGCGGCGCATCCGATGGTGCCGTACCTCGCGCAGGGCGCGGGCATGGCCATCGAAGACGCGGTGGCGCTGGCCGATGCGCTGGGCGACGGCAGCGCCGCCGACGTGCCCGCCGCGTTCGCGCGCTATGCCGAGGCGCGCTGGGCACGCAATGCGCAGGTGCAGGCGCGTGCGCGCCGCAACGGCGAGATCTTCCACGCCACGGGCGCAATGCGGTTGGGGCGCGACATGGCGATGCGCTTGTTGGGAGCAAAGCTGCTCGACCAGCCGTGGCTGTACGGCGGTTGATGCTTGTGTCCCCTGGGGTGCGTGCACAGGCCACGCATCACGCAAGGAGAGCTCGTTTCACAGCTGAAAAGTCTGCAGGTGCTCGATGCGCTCTGCAAGCCCTTCCTGCCCCAGGTAGTGGCCGTGCTTGTCGGCGAGCGTGGTCTTCAGTTCGAGCAGCATCGCATCGCGGTCCGCGGTGAAGGCCGGCTGCACGTCGATGCCCGCCCGCGCACAGGCATCCGCGATCAGGTGCGCGCTCGCGGGCGCACCGCAGGCCGCGCACTTGACGATCGCAGCCACGTTGGGCTCCGCGCCGTTGGCCAGCAGCGCGCTCGTGAGTTCGGGCGCGATCTGTCCATCGATGTTGCGCAGTGCATCGGCCGCCACCGGCGCACCCGCACGCACCAGTGCCGCGGCCGCGGCGAAAGCGCCGTGCCCCACAGCGACGTCGGTCGCGAGCGCGCTACCTTGCAGCGGGCCGTCGAAGCCCACGCCCGCGGCGGCGAGCTCGGCGACCAGCTCGGCATCGTCGGTCGCGATGGCATGGCGCAGCGCTACGCGTGCAAGCGAGGGCTGGTGGCGCAGCGTGCCCGCGGCCAGTGGCGAGCGCCAGTCGGCCACGGCACGGGAATAGAAGGCCACCAGCTTGTCCATCAGGTCAAGGTCGAGTCCGTGCTCCTCGTGGCGGTCGTCGAGGTATTCGAGCAGCGTCTGCCCCGAGAAGTAGTCGCCCGTGGGGGCCAGCGGGTCTTCTTCCAGGTGCAGAGCCGCGAAGGCACCCATGAGGTCGGGCGCGATGGTGTTCACGCTGTCTTCGTGCAGCGCATGCGTCCATGCCGGCGGCAGGCCCTTCTTCCAGGCGATGACCTGCCCGTGCCCGGCGCCGGGCTCCACCACCGCGTAGATGCGGTCGGTGTATTCGAAGCCGCCGAAAGGCAGGTGCGTGAGCTTGCCGCTCCACGCCGTGCCGCCTTCCTGCGCGGCTTCCTCGGCCAGTTCGAGTTCGTGCGCGATCCAGCCCTGCAGGTCGTGGTAGCCGTCGCTGCCGTTCCAGAACAGCTCGTTCCAGCTGATGGCTTCGAGATTGCCGTTCATCTCGAGCGACAGGTCGTAGTCGAGCCGCCCGCCCGCGGTCTGCAGCCACAGCGCGAGCAGCGCTTCGGGGACCGGGCCCGCGCACTGGGCTTGCACGGCATCGATCTGCTGCCGCGGCATCGGCGGCTGTGCGTCGAAGATCACGCGGTCGGCGAACAGCACGACGCCATGTTCGCGCAAGGTGGAAAGCTCGTCGGGTGTGAACCGGATGTCGTTCATGGCGGGGGCCTCCGTTGTTTCCAAAAATGTAGCGCTTTGCGCCAGCGGAGCAATCCGGACCACCCCAGCTTTATTAGGGCGTTTGCGTGGCTTGTGCGCCTACAGATCGGTGCGCAGCTTCCAGATCTCGGGAAACAGCACCACGTCGAGCATCTTGCGCAGGTAGCTCACGCCGCCCGTGCCGCCGGTGCCGCGCTTGAAGCCGATCACACGCTCCACCGTCGTCACGTGGCGGAAGCGCCAGAGGCGGAATGCATCTTCGAGGTCGGTGAGCTTTTCGCCGAGCTGGTACAGGTCCCAGTGATCATGCGGGTTCCGGTAGACCGTGAGCCACGCGGCTTCGACGCCGTCGCTCGCCTCGTAGGGCTGGGTCCAGTCGCGTTCCAGCCGGTCGGCGGGCACAGGAAGGCCGCGGCGCGCCAGCAGGCGAAGCGACTCGTCGTACAGGGAGGGGGCGCGATAGGCCGCCTCGACCTGCGCGAGCAGGTCGGCACGGTGCGCGTGCGGCTTGAGCATGGCGGCGTTCTTGTTGCCGAGCGCGAACTCGATGCAGCGGTACTGCGCGCTCTGGAAGCCGCTGGAGTTGGCGAGGTAGGGGCGCATCGCCGTGTACTCGGGCGGCGTCATGGTCGAGAGCACGGTCCATGCGCTCACCAGCTGTTCCATGATGCGGCTCACGCGCGCGAGCATCTTGAAGGCGTCGGCCAGCTTCTCGTCGGCGATGCAGCCGATGGCCGCGCGCAACTCGTGCAGCATGAGCTTCATCCAGAGTTCGCTGGTCTGGTGCTGCACGATGAACAGCATCTCGTCGTGCGCGGGCGATAGCGGGTGCTGGGCGTTGAGGATCTCGTCGAGGTGCAGGTAGTCGCCGTAGCTCATGGACTTGCTGAAGTCCAGTTGCGCCTTTTCTTCGTGTACGATTTTTTCGGTGCTCATGATGTTTGCTGGTTGGTCATCGCCAGACCACGGCGGTGTAGGAGGGGAGGCCCATGCCGGACTCTTTCCTGGGGTAGACGAAGCGCACGGCTTCGTCCTTGCGCTTGAACTGCTGGTAGGTTTCGCCGCCCGGGATGCGGCCTTTCTCGGCCGGGGCGTAGCCGGCGTCGCGCACTTCCTTCACGAGGCGATCGAAGGCAGCCTTGTCGGTCAGCGAGAGCTGGATGCTGTTCTCGCTGCCGCGGCTTTCCACATAGGTGGACTTCATGAGATGCGTGGTCTGGCCGTCGACGAACTTCTCGTACTCGATCATGCTGACCTCGTCGGTCACGGTCTTGTCGGCATACGAGAAGCCCTGGCGCTTGATCTCCTGGCGGAAGGCGTCGGGCGACAGGACGACGAAGGCCTTCAGTTGCGGCAGCGTGAAGTTCGGCTGCTGTGCAAGGGCGGGGGCTGCCGCCATCAGCAGCGTGGCGGAAAGAGCGAGCAATGCGTGTTTCATGATGCGGCGCCGCTCAGGTGACGGCGTTCTTGCGGTTGAACTCTTCGCGCTTCCACTCGCCCGTCTCGAGCACCTGCACGAGGTGTTCGACCGAATTCCACACGTCCTCGAAGCCGATGTACAGCGGCGTGAAGCCGAAACGCAGGATGTCGGGCATCTGCGAGTCGCCGGCGCGGTAGTCGCCGATGACGCCGCGCGCGATCAGCGCCTGCACGATGGCGTAGGCGCCTTCTTCACGGCTCAGGCAGACCTGCGAGCCGCGTTGGGCGTGATCGCGTGGGGTGATGAGCGAGAGGCCCTGGCCGGCGCAGCGTTCTTCCACCAGCTTGATGAAGAGATCGGTCAGCGCGAGCGACTTCGTGCGCAGCGCTGCCATCGCGCCGTGATCGCCGTTGAAGGCTTCGGCCGCGAGCACGGTGTCGAGACCGCATTCCAGGCCCGCGAGCGCGATGATCGGCTGCGTGCCGCAGAGGTACCGCCCGACGCCTGGGGCCGGGCGATAGTGCGGCGTGAACTCGAAGGGCGCCGCGTGGCCCCACCAGCCCGACAGCGGCTGCTCGAACTGGCCCGCATGCTTCGTGTGCACCCATGCGAAGGCCGGTGCGCCGGGGCCGCCGTTGAGGTACTTGTAGCCGCAGCCGATCGCGTAGTCGGCGTTGCTCTCGTTGAGCGCGACCGGCACCGCGCCCGCGCTGTGAGCGAGGTCCCACACCGTGAGCGCGCCCGCGGCGTGCGCGGCGGCGGTGACGGCTTTCATATCGTGCATGGCGCCGGTGCGGTAGTTCACGTGCGTCAGCATCAGCACGGCCACTTCGTCGGTCAGAACGTCCGGCAGTTCGCTCGCATCGATCAGCTTGAGCGTGAAGCCGCGTTCGCGGCACAGCGACTCGGCGATGTAGAGGTCGGTCGGAAAGTTGCTGCGTTCGCTCACCACCAGCTTTCGGCCACTGTCCTTGTGCTGCGACAGCGCAGCGAACAGCACCTTGTAGAGATTGACCGAGGTGCTGTCGGTGCACACCACTTCGCCGGGCGCGGCGCCGATCAGTCGGGCTACCTTGTCACCCAGGCGCTGCGGCAGGTCGAACCAGCTTGCGGTGTTCCACGAGCGGATCAGGCCTTCGCCCCATTCCTTGGTCACGACTTCGGCGATGCGTGCAGGAGCGGCCTTGGGCATCACGCCAAGCGAGTTGCCGTCGAGGTAGAGCACGTCCTCGGGAATGGTGAATTGGTCGCGCAAGGCGCGCAGCGGGTCTTGCGCGTCTAGCGCGCGGCAGTCTGCAAGGGTCGTCATGTTGGAGGTTTCAGCGGGGGAGTTCGCGCAGGACCGCGCGAACGGGAGATGCATCGGCGCTGACCAGCTTGAGCGGCAGCGCGATGAGTTCGTAGTCGCCCTCGGGAACGTCGTCGAGCACGAGGTTCTCGAGCACGCGCAGGTCGAGGCGGCGGATGCGTTGGTGGCTTTCCAGCGTCTTGCTGTCGGCCGGGTCGATGCTGGCGGTGTCGATGCCGATGAGCTTCACGCCCATGGCCGCGAGGCGCTCGACGGTGGCGGGGGCGTAGGCGGCAAGCCGAGGGTCCCATCGGTCCACCGGCATGGCGGTGTAGGTGCGCACCAGCACGCGCTGCGGCAGGTTGCTGTCGACGGCGTGGGAGATGTGCTCCCATTCGATCAGCGGGCCCTTGTCGATCGCATGGATCACGCGGCAGGGGCCGAGGAAGGGCGTGAGGTCGACGTTGCCGATGGTCTGGCCTGCGGGGTCGTAGTGCAGCGGCGCATCGGCGTGCGCGCCGACGTGGGGCGAGAGCTTGATCTCGCTGACGTTCACCGGGCAGTCCGGCGAGATGGTCGCTGCCCAGCGCTGCTGGTAGGGCGTATCGCCGGGAAACACCGGCGTGCCTTCATGCACGGGCGGCGAAATGTCCCAGATTCGGGGGCGGGGTTGCTTTGAACGCATGGCGCGAAGTTAGCGCCCGGCGAGCGGTCGTGGTGTCGGTTATTTCCAACACCTTATGTGACGAGTTGAAGCCGTCAATGAAGCGGCGACAGCGCGGGCAGTCCGTGCCGGGCGCGTGCCCGCTCGCAGGCGTCGCTGCCGGCCTGCAGCTCGTGGCACGGATTGGGGCGCCATTCGTAGATGCCGCAACCCACGGCCTGGCCGATCTTGCCGGTGAGCGCTGCGCAGCGCATGGGCGTGTGGTCGGTGCCGCGCATGCGGCAGATGGCGTCGTTCACCTCGACGGCGAGGCCGGAAGGCACCTTGCCGCCGTTGCCGTCGAGCTCATGGACGCTGAAGTCGACGCGGTAGCTGGCGCAGCAGGCGCCGCATTGCTGGCAGTCATTCATGGCAAGGCCCAGTTGACGATCTGTCTCAGGAACACCGCGGAACCGGCTTTGCGGGGCCGCAGGTGTTGCCCCCGGCGAGGGGGATGGCGAAGCGACACGAAGTGCGCGGAGCCTGGGGGAGTGCCTATAACTTGCCGAGGAGCAGGAACTCCATCAGCGCCTTCTGCGCATGCAGCCGGTTCTCGGCCTCGTCCCACACCACCGACTGCGGCCCGTCGATCACTTCGGCCTGCACTTCCTCGCCGCGGTGCGCGGGCAGGCAGTGCATGAAGAGGGCGTCGGGCTGCGCGATGCGCATCATGTCCTCGTCGACGCACCAGTCGGCAAAGGCCTTGCGGCGCGCCTCGTTCTCGGCCTCGTAGCCCATGCTGGTCCAGACGTCGGTGGTGACGAGGTCGGCGCCGCGGCAGGCCTCCATCGGGTCCTGGAAGACCTTGTAGCTGTCGCCCGAGCGAATGCCCGCGATCGACTGGTCGACCTCGTAGCCGCTGGGCGTGCTCACGTGCACCGTGAAGTCCAGGATCTCGGCCGCCTGCAGCCAGGTGTTGGCCATGTTGTTGCCGTCGCCGACCCAGGCCACGGTCTTGCCCTTGAGGCACGAAAGTGCATCGCCTCCCGCGTCGCGCGAACCGCGGTGCTCGATGTAGGTGAAGATGTCCGCGAGGATCTGGCAGGGGTGGAATTCGTTGGTCAGGCCGTTGATGACCGGAACGCGCGAGTGCGCGGCGAAGGCGTCGATCTTGGTCTGCTCGTACGTGCGGATCATCACGAGGTCGACCATGCGGCTGATGACCTTGGCGCTGTCCTCGATGGGCTCGGCGCGGCCCAGCTGGCTGTCGCCGGTGGTCAGGTGCACCACGCTGCCGCCGAGCTGGTACATGCCGGCCTCGAAGCTCACGCGGGTGCGCGTGCTGGCCTTCTCGAAGATCATGGCCAGCGTGCGGTCGACCAGCGGCTGGTGCTTCTCGTAGGTCTTGAACTTCTTCTTGATGATCGCCATGCGATCGAAGAGGTAGGCATATTCGTCGGCCGTGAAGTCCGAGAACTGCAGGTAGTGGCGGATGGCGTTGGGCGTGGCGGCGGTCGTCATTGCGCTGCAGGCTCCGACAGGAAGGTTTTCACGATCGGCGCGAGGATGGCGACGATCTCGTCGGCTTCGGCCGTGGTCAGGATGAGCGGCGGCACGAGGCGGATCACCTTGTCGGCCGTCACGCTCAGCAGGAGGCCCGCGTCGCAGGCGCGGTTCAGGATCACGCCGCAGGGGCGGTCGAGCTCGATGCCGAGCATCAGGCCCTGTCCGCGGATTTCCTTCACGCCCGGCAGGCCGCCGATTTCGCGCTCCAGCGCGGCCTTCAGGTGGGCGCCCACGGTGGCAGCGTTCTCGAGCAGCTGGTGCTCTTCCATGATGCGGATGGTTTCGATGCCGGCGCGCATCGCGAGCGGGTTGCCCCCGAATGTGGTGCCGTGGTTGCCGGGCCCGAAGATGTTGGCGGCCTTGGGGCCGGCCACCACGGCGCCGATCGGCACGCCCGAGCCCAGGCCCTTGGCCAGCGGCATGACGTCGGGCTTGATGCCCGCCCACTGGTGGGCGAACCATTTGCCGGTACGGCCCATGCCGCACTGCACCTCGTCGATCATCATGAGCCAGTCGCGCTCGTCGCACAGGGCGCGCACCTGCTTCAGGTATTCCCAGCGCATCGGGTTGATGCCGCCTTCGCCCTGGATGGTTTCGAAGAACACGGCCACAACATTGGGGTTGCCTTCGGTGGCCTTCTTCAGTGCCTCGATGTCGTTCAGCGGCACGCGGATGAAGCCCTCGACCAGCGGGCCGAAGCCGGCCTGCACCTTGGGATTGCCGGTGGCCGAGAGGGTGGCGATGCTGCGGCCGTGGAAGGCGGCTTCGTAGACGACGATCTCGGGGCGCTCGATGCCCTTGTCATGGCCGAACTTGCGGGCCAGCTTCAATGCGGCTTCGTTGGCTTCGAGGCCCGTGCAGCAGAAGAACGCGTTGGTGAGGCCCGAGATTTCGGTCAGCTTGGTGGCGAGCTGCTCCTGGCCGGTCACGTGGTAGTAGTTGGAACTGTGGATCAGCTTGGTCAGCTGGTCCTGCAGGGCGGGCACCAGCTCGGGGTGGTTGTGGCCCAGGGTGTTCACTGCGATGCCGCCGAGGCCGTCGATGTAGGCCTTGCCCGTGGTGTCCCAGACTCGGCAGCCCTGGCCGTGCGACAGCGCGATCGGCAGGCGACCGTAGGTGTTCATGACGTGGGGCGAGGTGGGCTGGGCGGTAGCGCTCATTCGGGTTCTCCAGATAGGGAACGCGGATTCTAGGCGTGCGGTTTGACGGCTTCGTTGAGGATTGCGCATTACAGCAATGCCCCGTGTTCAGGATGCAAAAAGTGCCGCGGATAGAATCGCTTGCTGCACCGCAGCACCTGCTCCGGTCGCCTCATTCAACGATGATTTCCTCCACTGCCAAAGAAATCTTCATCCAGGGAATTACCAAGGATGGCCGGACCTTTCGCCCGAGCGATTGGGCCGAGCGCCTGGCCGGCGTCATGAGCTCTTTTCGCCCCGGCGGCGCCTTTCCGGGCAGCTACCTGAGCTATTCGCCCTGGTGCGTGCCGACGACCATCAATGGCGTGAAGTGCGTGGTCGTGAACCGAGCGCTGCGCGACGCCGAGCCCATGGCTTGGGACTTCTGTGTGAATTTCGCCAAGGACAACGATCTGCAGGTCGCCGAAGCCTGTCTGGTTCCCGACACCCCACCCCCAAAGGCCTGACCGGCCTTTTTTCTTGTCCGTCCCCTGGTTTCATGAACCAGCCGGGCATGAAAAAACCGCCCGAAGGCGGTTTTTTACACTTTGCTGCAGCGCACCCCGATCAAACGGCGGACCGGAGGATTCCGATCCGGGCTTGCCTGACAGGTGTCAGGCGGCGGCCTTTTCAGGCGCCAGGGCGAGGGCCTTGACCTTGGCCGACAGGCGGCTCTTGTCGCGGGCGGCCTTGTTCTTGTGGAAGATGCCCTTGTCGGCGACGGTGTCGACGATGCTCTGGGCCTTCGCGAACAGTTCGCTTGCCTTGGTCTTGTCGCCAGCCAGAACAGCCTTTTCGACGTTCTTGACAGCGGTACGGTATTTGGAGCGCAGCGAGGTGTTCGCGGCGTTGAGCTTGGTGTCCTGGCGGACGCGCTTACGGCCGGAGGCGAGGCGCGGGTTCTTCTTCTTGGGCTTGGCGGATGCCATATTTAATGTTCCTTAGGTGTCTGAGGATGATGCAGCAAAGCCCTCGATTATAGGCCGGGTTGCCTTTTCCGCCGAATCGGCCCGTTTCAGGGGTTTGGCGGGCCCTACACTCGGCCCCCGTGTCCCTGCTCAAATCCGCCTCCACCGTCTCCCTGCTGACCCTCGCCTCGCGGATCACGGGCCTCGTGCGCGACGTGCTGTTTGCCTCGGTTTTCGGCGTCAGCGCGCTGACCGACGCGTTCAACGTCGCATTCCGCATCCCCAACCTGTTCCGGCGGGTCTTCGGCGAAGGCGCCTTCAGCCAGGCCTTCGTGCCGGTGCTGGCCGCGCGCAAGGCCGAAGCCGGGGAGGAGGGCGCCAGGCAGCTCATCGACCACGTTGCCACGCTGTTGACCTGGACGCTGCTGATCGTCTGCGTGGCAGGCGTGGCCGGCGCGCCCCTGCTGGTCTGGGCCATGGCCAGCGGGCTGCCCGGCTTCGACGCCGCCATCGTCATGACGCGTTGGATGTTCCCGTATATCGGCTTCATGTCGCTGGTGGCGCTGGCGGGCGGCATTCTCAACACCTGGCGCAAGTTCGCGGTGCCGGCGGCCTCGCCGGTGCTGCTCAACGTGGCGCTGATCCTGTCGATTCTGGTCGGGGCGCCGCTTTTCCGGCACTGGGGCATCGAGCCGATCTATGCACAGTGCGTGGGCGTGATGGTGGGCGGCGTGCTGCAGCTTGCGCTGCAGATGCCGGCACTGCGCAAGCTGGGGCTGATGCCGCGCGTGGGAACCAGCCTTCGGGCGCTGCGCACCGCCTGGACCGACCCGAACACGCGCAAGGTGCTCAGGCTGATGCTGCCCGCGCTGCTGGGTGTGAGCGTGGCGCAGATATCGCTGCTCATCAACACGCAGATCGCCTCCCACCTGGCGGTGGGCAGCGTCACCTGGATCACCAACGCCGACCGGCTGATGGAGTTTCCCACCGCGATGCTCGGCGTCGCCCTCGGCGTGGTGCTGATGCCGCAGCTGGCCGGCGCCCGCGCCGCCAAGGACGACGCGCGCTATTCCTCGCTGCTCGACTGGGGCCTGCGCCTCGTGGTGCTGCTGTCGGCGCCGTGCGCCGTCGCCTTGCTGCTGTTCGCAAAACCGCTGGTGGCGGTGCTCTTCCACAACGGCGCCTACTCGGGAGAGGACGTGGGCCGCACCACCCTGGCGCTGATGGGCTACGGCGTCGGGCTGGTCGGCATCGTGGCCGTGAAGGTGCTGGCACCCGGCTACTACGCCAAGCACGACACGCGCACGCCGATGCTCATTGCCGTGGGCGTGCTGGTGCTGACGCAGATCCTCAACATCTTCCTGGTGCCGGTGCTGCAGCACGCGGCGCTGACCCTGACCATCGCCATCGGCGCGCTGGTCAATTCGACGTGGCTGCTGGTCGGCCTGGTGCGCCGCGGCAGCTACAGGCCCGAGCCGGGCTGGGGCAGGTTCGCGCTGCAGGTGCTGGCCGGCACGCTGGTGCTGGCGGGCCTGTTGGTCTGGGGCTCGGCGCATTTCGACTGGATCGCTCTGCGCGACCAGCGCCTGCTGCGCATCGGCCTGCTCGCCGCGCTGATCGCCGGCGCCGCGCTGCTCTATTTCGCCGTGCTGGCGGCGGTGGGTGTGCGGCTGCGCAGCTTCGTTCGCCGCTGAACCCTCGCGCGCAGGCGCCGCAATCCGCACGTGTCCCGCCTTGACGCACCTGGCGGGCTCCTCTACAAAGACACATGACGTTCAGCTTTCAGGTTCCCACCGCACTGGAGTATTTCGAATCGCTGGTCTGCAGCGACGATCACTTTCCGCTGCTCGAAGCGGCCGCCAGCCTGGCGCAGGACGAATACCCCGAACTCGATGTGCAGCAGGTGCTGGGCGATGTCGACCAACTCCTCGCCCGCCTCAAGCGCCGCCTGCCGGCCGACGCCGCGCCACTGGCCCGCCTGCGCGCCCTGAACCAGTTCTTCTTCAACGACCTGAGCTTCGGCGGCAACGTCAACGACTACTACGACCCCGACAACAGCTACCTGAATGCCGTGCTGCGCACCCGCCGCGGCATTCCAATCTCGCTGGCCGTGCTGTGGATGGAGCTGGCGCAGGGCCTGGGCCTGCAGGCGCGCGGCATCGGCTTTCCGGGGCATTTCATGCTCAAGGTGACGCTGCCCAAGGGGCAGGTGGTGATCGATCCCTTCACCGGCAAGTCGCTGTCGCGCGAGGAACTGGGCGAGCGGCTCGAGCCCTACAAGCGCAGCAACGGCCTCGTCGGCGATTTCGACGTGCCGCTGGGCCTGTACCTGCAGCCTGCCAGTCCGCGCGAAATCATCGCCCGCATGCTGCGCAACCTGAAGGAAGTGCATCACGCGCAGGAAGACTGGCAGCGCGTCATCGCCGTGCAGGACCGCCTGATCGCGCTGCTGCCCAGCGCCTGGGGCGAGTACCGCGACCGCGGCGTCGCGCACGCCGAACAGGGCAACACGACGCAGGCCGTGCGCGACCTGGAAACCTACCTGGCGAAGGCCGAGGACGCCCTCGACATCGACGCGATTGCCGAGCGCGTCGCAACCCTTCGCCGCACGGCCAATTGAAATGGACGCGAAGGCCGGTGTGAGCCCGGCGCCCGATCTGGGCACCCTGCATGAATTCCATGGCGTTCAGCCGGTGCTGCCGGTGTCGGATGTCTCGCGCGCCGCGCGCTGGTTTCGCGACGTGCTGGGCTTCGAGCTCGATTTCATCGCGGGAGAGCCGCCCAGCTACGCCCGCGTGAAGAAGGGCGACCGCAGCTACGGCGACCCGGTCTACCTGCGGCTGTGGCAGTGCAACGCGCGCGAGGCCAAACCTTGGCGCGGCGAAATCGTGATCCACGTGGGCAAGGACATCGACGGGCTGCATGCCGCTTACGTGAAGCGCGGCGTGACGATCATCGAGCCGCCGGTCTCCCAGCCTTGGGGCCTGCGCGAATTCGCGATCCGCGAGCCCGACGGGCATGTGTTGCGCTTCTGCGGCTACCTGCCCTGAAGCCTCGAGTTTCTGAAGCACAAAATTACAAATAGATCGACGCGAGCGTGTCGATCCGTCTTCCGCTCGTCCGACGTGTGAACAGGAGCAGGCAAATTCCATCGAGCCGCTCCCAAGCTCATCAACCTTCAGGAGAAACGACATGCGATTCATGATTCTGGTCAAGGCCAACGCCGATTCCGAAGCCGGCGTGATGCCCAGCACCGAAATCCTCACCGCCATGGGCAAGTTCAACGAGGAACTGGTCAAGGCCGGCGTGCTGCTGGCTGGCGAAGGCCTGCACCCCAGCTCCAAGGGGGTGCGCGTGCGCTGCGAGGGTCCGGCCAAGCGCACCGTCATCGACGGCCCCTTCGCCGAGACCAAGGAGCTGCTGGCCGGCTTCTGGTTGTTCCAGTGCAAGTCCAAGGAAGAAGCCATCGAATGGATCAAGCGCAGCCCGTTCCAGGAAGGCGAGATCGAGATCCGCCAGGTGTTCGAGGCGGCCGACTTCGGCGACTCGATGACGCCCGAGCTGCTCGCCCAGGAAGACCGCCTGCGGGCCGAGACCGAGGCCCGCGCCAAGGCCGGCGGCTGAAGCGGCCGCCAGCACAACGCAACCGGACCTACCCAAGGAGACGCACCATGCGATTCATGCTGCTGATGATTCCCCACGGCTACGAAACCGCCGCGCCCGGCACCATGCCCGACGACGTCGAGGCGGTGTCGGCCATGATGGCCTACAACGAGTCGCTGCAGAAAGCCGGCGTGCTGATCAGCTGCGACGGCCTGCATCCCCCCTCGATGGGCGCGCGCGTGAGCTTCAAGGACCGCAAGCCCACCGTGGTCGATGGCCCCTTTGCCGAGGCGAAGGAAGTGCTCGGCGGCTTCTGGATCATCGACGTGCCCTCGCGCGCCGCCGCCATCGAATGGGCCAGCCGCTGCCCGGGCGGCGACAACGAGGTCATCGAGGTGCGCCAGATCCAGGAGATCGGCGACTTCCCGGCCGACGTGCAGGCCGTGGCCACCGAATTCACGTCGATGCAGACGGTGAAGAAGACCGGCGCATGAGCCACGGCGAGGGCCGCGCGGACACCGCCGCCATCCGCCGCACCATCGAGGCGGTATGGCGCATCGAGTCCGCGAAGATCATCGCCACTGTCGCGCGCATGGTGCGCGACGTGGGGCTGGCCGAAGAGCTGGCCCAGGACGCGCTGGTCTCCGCCCTCGAGCAATGGAGCGAATCGGGCGTGCCCGACAACCCGGCGGCCTGGCTCACGGCAGTGGCCAAGCGCCGCGCCCTCGACCGCCTGCGCCACCTGCAACTGGCCGAACGCAAGGCCGGCGAGATCGGCCGCGAACTCGACGCCCGGCACGACATGGCGCAGCACGATTTCGCCGAGGCGGTCGATGCCGCGCTCGACGACGACATCGGCGACGACCTGCTGCGCCTGGTGTTCACCGCCTGTCACCCGGTGCTGTCGACCGAGGCGCGCGTGGCGCTCACGCTGCGGCTGATGGGCGGCCTCACCACCGGCGAGATCGCTCGCGCCTTCCTCGTGCCCGAAGCCACCGTGGCGCAGCGCATCGTGCGCGCCAAGCGCACGCTGGCCGAGGCGCGCGTGCCTTTCGAGGTGCCGCGCCGGCACGAGCTCGAGGCACGGCTCGCCTCGGTGCTCGAAGTGCTCTATCTGATCTTCAACGAAGGCTATTCGGCCACCGCCGGCGACGACTGGATGCGTCCGGCGCTGTGCGACGAAGCCATGCGCCTGGGCCGCATCGTGGCCGAGCTGGTGCCCGGCGAATCCGAAGTGCACGGCCTCGTGGCGCTGATGGAAATCCAGGCCTCCCGCACCGCCGCGCGTGTGGGTGCCTCGGGCGAACCGGTGCTGCTGCTCGAACAGAGCCGGGCGCGCTGGGACCAGATGCTGATCCGCCGCGGCCTCGCGGCGCTCACGCGCGCCGAGTCGCTCGGCGGCGCGCTCGGCCCCTATGCGCTGCAGGCGGCCATCGCCGCCTGCCACGGCCGCGCGCGCACCGCCGACGAGACCGACTGGGGCCGCATCGCCGCGCTCTACGACGCGCTGGCCGAGCTCACGCCGTCGCCCATCGTCGAACTCAACCGTGCGGTGGCGCTGTCGATGGCGTTCGGGCCGGCCGCGGGGCTGGAGGTTGTGGACGCGCTCACGGGCGAGCCGGCACTGCAGGGCTACCACCTGCTGCCGACCGTGCGCGGCGACCTGCTCTTCAAGCTCGGCCGCCGCGACGAGGCGCGCAAGGAATTCGATCGCGCGGCTTCGCTCACCCGCAACACGCGCGAACGGGCGCTCCTGCTGGCACGTGCGCGGGCGTGCACCCTGAACTGAGCGCCTGCCGAAGCTGCGGCAGCCTGGGCGAGAGGAAAATGCGCGCCATGCGCCGCACCCCTGCCTTCCGTTTCCTGTGCATCCTTGGCCTGACCTTGCTGTCGGCCGCATCGGCCTGTGCCCAGTTCGATCCTGCCAAGGTGTGGGTCGAACCGCCGGCCATCGCGGCGCGCTTTCCCGATCCGCCCGTGAGCTACGCCACGCCGGGCTTTCGCGCCGGCCGCACCGATTTCGCTTCGCACGCCGAGATGCTGGCCTTTCTCGATGACCTGGCGCGCCAGTCGCCGAACGTGCGCGTCGAACGCCTGGGCGTGTCGCAACAGGGGCGCGAGATGCCGCTGGTGCTGCTTGCCGATCAGGGCCGCGTCGATCCTGCGCGGCCCACCGTCATGGTGATCGGCCAGCAACACGGCAACGAGCCAGCCGGCGGCGAAGCGGTGCTGGCCCTGGCGCAGCAGTTCGCCAGCGGGCCGGGCGCGGCGCTGCTGCAGAAGGTGAACCTCGTGCTGCTGCCGCGCGGCAACCCTGACGGCGCGGAGCACTTCACCCGCGTCACCGCCAACGGCATCGACGTGAACCGCGACCACCTGTTGCTGCGTACGCCCGAGGCCCGCTCGATCGCGGCCGCCACCCTGCGCTTTCGGCCGCAGGTGGTGCTCGACCTGCACGAGTTCACCGTCGGCGGCCGCTGGATCGACAAGTTCGGCGCGGTCATGAAGTACGACGGCCTGCTGCAGCCCGCCACCGTGGGCAACCTCGACGCCGCCATTGCCGCGAGCGCGCAGCGCGACTACATCGACGCCGTCCAGGCTGCGTTCACGCAGGCGGGGCTGCAGGGCTTCAAGTACCACACCACTTCTGGCGGCAAGAGCGCCGACCGCACCGTCTCGATGGGCGGTGTGCAGCCCGACACCGGCCGCAATGTGAGCGGCCTGCATCAGGCCGTGAGCCTGCTGCTGGAAGTGCGGGGCGTGGGGCTGGGCCGCGCGCATTTCGCCCGTCGCGTGTACACGCAGGTGCTGGCCGCCACCACCGTCATCGAGACGGCGGCGCGCCAGGGCCCGGCGCTGATGCAGCTCACCGCGCAGGCCGGCCAGCGCGCCAAGGCCGACGCCTGCCACGGAGACCTCGTGGTCGAGGCCTGGCAGACGACGGCGCGCCAGCGCCTGGACTTTCTCGACGAGAAGAGCGGGGAAGAAAAGGCGATCGACGTCGAGTGGCGCGCGGCCGAGCCGCTGAAGGTCGCCAATGCGCGCCCGCGCCCGTGCGGCTATCTGCTGGCGGCCAGTGAAACGGTGGCCGTGCAGCGCCTGCAGATGCTGGGCGTGCGCGTCGAGCGCATCGACAGCGCCGCGCCGTGGCAGGTCGAGCGCTACGAGATCCTGTCGCAGAGCGACGGCCAGCGCCAGGACGCGCGCGGCGCCATCGAGGACGGCGAGGCGATCCGCGCCCTCCGCGTGCGGCCAAGGATGGGGCGTGCCGTGATGCCGCCGGGCAGCTTCTATGTGTCGCTGGCGCAGCCGCTGTCGCCCTTGGTCAGCGCCGCGCTGGAGCCCGATTCGCAGAACAGCTATGCGGCCAACCGCCTGCTGGAGATCGGCGACGACAAGCTGCTGCGTGTGACCGGCCCCGCGCCTGCGGGCGTCTGGCACTGAGCGCCCCGGGGCGCAGCCCGAACACCCGTCAGGTTTTCAGCGGCGTATTCGCCTCGGACGGCGAACCCGGCAAGCCGAACTGGTGCCACGCGCGACGCAACTGCGTATCGGAGCCGAAGCCCGACAGTTCCGCCGCTCGCGTGACGTTCGCACCCGAGGCCAGCGCCAGTTGCGCGGCCGCCAGCCGCAGCCGGCGCAGGTACGCCAGCGGCGCCACGCCCGCATGCTCGACGAACAGGCGCGTGAGATGCCGCGCCGAGGTGTGCGCCACCTCCGCCATGCGCGGCACGCTCCACTCGGCCTGAGGCTGTTCGCTGACCGCGTCCTGCACCCGGTGCAGCGCGGCATGCAGATGGTTGCGGTAGGCGAGAAAGGGCGACAGCTCCGGATCGTTCGGGCCGCGCCGCAGCGCCACCACCATGGTCTGCGCCACCTGGGCCGCGAGGGCTTCGCCGCAAATCTCGCCGATGCGGTGCAGCACGAGGTCGATGCCGGTCGTGACGCCCGCGCTGCTGTAGAGCGGCGGGTCGATCACGAAGACGCGGTTGGCCACCACGTCGCAGCGTGGCTCCACCGTGCGCAGTTCGTCCAGGTGATGGTGGTGTGTGGTGGCGCGTCGGCCCGCGAGCGCGCCGGCATGCGCCGCAAGCACGGCGCCGGCGCAGATCGTCACCAGCTCCAGCCGGCTGCGCTCGAAGCGCAGGCCGCGCAGCCAGTGCAACAGGTCTTGCGCCTCGGGATTGTCGATGGCGATGCTGTTCCCGGGCAGGCCGACCAGCACCACCCAGGCCGGGCCGTCCCACCGCGTGGGCAGCGACGCCAGCCCGGTGAGCGCAACGCCGACCGAGCTGAGGGAATCGGGCCGGGGGCTCGCGAACTCGAGCGTGAAGCGCTCAGGCTGGCCCGTTGCGCGCAGCCGCTGGTTGGCGATGCGCAGGGCCTCGGCCGGGCCGGCCCAGTCGAGCACCAGGCCGCCGGGCAGGAGCGCGAAGACTACGCGGATGGGCTGTTGCTGCTGTTGTGGGTCCATGCGTAGTCCATCTGGCGCGCGGTGCGCTCGGCCAGTTCGCGTCCGGCCAGGCGTTCGACCAGGTGCAGGCTCATGTCTATGCCCGCGCTGATGCCGGCCGAGCTGACGATGCGGCCGCTGTCGACCCAGCGCACGCCTTCGCGCACATCGAGTCGCGGAAACTGCGCGCGCAGGTCGGCGATGTCTTCCCAGTGCGTGGTGACCGCTTGGTGCGTGGCCACGCCGCTCTTCGCGAGCAGGAAGGCGCCGGTGCAGACCGATGCCACGAGCTGCGCGTCGGCTGCGCTTTTCGCGATCCAGCGCAAGGTGTCGGGGCTGGCCATCGGCACATCGACCACGCCGCCGGGAACGATCAATACGTCGGCTTTCGGGCTGCCTTCGAGCGTTTGGTCGGCCAGCAGGCGAAGGCCCGCGCGCGCCTGCACGGGCGATGCCTGTGCGACCGGGGCCACCTCGAACGGCGCGGCCGTGCCGGGCTGCATCCGTTGGCTGACGCGGCTGGCGGTGGTGAACACCTCGAAGGGACCGGCAAAGTCGAGTGCTTCGACGCCGTCGTAGGCCAGGATCAGCACGCGCAGGCTCATGCGCTTGCCTCCGCGCCGGCGCGTTCCAGCGCCTGCGCCACGCTGCAGACCGTCGCGAACCGGCCGTGCAGCACGGTGGCGGTGCGCGCCTTGATGTCGGCGGCGGCCAGCGGCCGGCCGTCGGGCTGGGTCATGTCGAAGGTCAGGGTGGCGTCGGTCACGTAGTCGACTTCCCAGCCCAGGTCCGAGGCATGGCGTGTGGTGGTTTCGCAGCATTGCTCGGTGCGGATGCCGCTCACGATGAGCCGGCCGATGCCGTTCTGCGTGAGCCAGATGTCCAGTCCGCTGTTGACCAGCGCGCTGTGGCGGTGCTTGGTGAAGGTGGCCGCGGCCTCGAAATCAGCCAGGCCTTCTATGGGCCGGATGTGGCCCGATTCGACCGCGAAGGGATTGCTCGCGTCGGCCGGTTCGTCGACGTGGAAGACCCGCACGATCGGCGTGCCGGCAGCGGCGCAGCCTGCGATGAGCGTGTTCTGCGCGGCGAGGTAGGGAGCGGCCTGGCGTTCGTCCCAGTAGGGGCGCTGGCGAAACGACGCCTGGGCGTCAATCACAATCAGACAGGTTTTCATGGCGGTGGCTCGCAAGGGCGGAATGAATGATGCGCCTATTCTTGTGCGTTGCCAGCCCAGGGTCCGTTCGGGAGCGGACCAGAATCGATCAGATCAGGACATCGCCGGGTACCGTCTTTTCAGACCAGCGCCGCCGCCTGCAGCTCTTTCTTCAGGTACGCGTAGTACAGCGGCGCCGCCACCAGCCCGGCCGGCCCGAACACCGCCTCGGCCACGAACATCACGGCCAGCAGCTCCCACACGCTCATCTGCGTGCGCGCGCCGACCACCTTGGCGTTGATGACGTACTCGGCCTTGTGGATCACGATCAGGAAGATCAGGCAGGCCAGCGCCGTGACCGGCGACACCGAGAGGCCCACCAGCGTGATCACCGAGTTGCAGACCAGGTTGCCCACGATCGGCACCAGTCCGGCCAGGAAGGTGAGGGTGATGAGCGCCGGCGTGTACGGCAGGTGCGCGCCCCACAGCGGCATGACGAACAGCAGGAAGATGGCGGTCAGCAGCGTGTTGAAGGCCGCAATCCAGAACTGGGCCGCCACGATCTGGCCGAAGGCCTCGCCGAAGGTCTGCACGCGCTGGTGCAGCTGCTCGGCCAGCGGCATCCGGCGCAGCGGCGCGTGCGACACGGCGGCCAGGCTGCCCACGATCAGGCCCACGTACGAAAACAGGATGCCGTGCAGCCAGGCCCGCCCGGCCACGGCGAGCGAACCGGCCTGCGCGCGCAGGTAGTTGGCGATCACGCGCTGGATTTCGGCGGCGCCCTCGGGCAGGTAGACCGCGATCTCGACCGGCAGCTTGGAGCGCAGCTCGAGCACCGTGCGCGCCGTGTAGTCGAGCAGCTCGCGGTACTGGTCGGGCGCGTCGACGATGTATTCGCGGGCCTGCGACAGCAGCAGCGTGATCAGCGCAATCGGCCCCACCAGCACGACGACGACGGCCAGCACGCGTGCCCAGCCGTCGGTGCGCTGGCTGGGGGCCGGATTGCGCCGCGTGTCGCCAGCCAGCAGCCGCGCGAACCACCGCGTGGCCAGGAAGCCGATGCATACGCAGAGCAATCCTGGCAGCAGGTGCTCCCACATCACCAGCATCAGCGTTCCCAGCATCAGCAGGTAGCTTGCGATCGTCACGCCGCGCGAGGCCGTGGCGCGGTGAATGGGGACCGTCGGAACGGCGGTGGTGACGGGTTGCGGCTTCTTGGCCATCCGGGGGTGTCAGGCGCTCTGTTCGGAAAAGTGGAAGGTGCGGCCGCCGCTCAGCCGACGACCACCGCGGCGCCTTCGCCGCGCGCGGCGATCACGCCGATCTCGTGCACCGATTCGCCAGCGGCGCGCAGCGTGGCCGCGCAGGCGGCGGCTTCTGCCGCATCGATCACCACGACCATGCCGATGCCGTTATTGAAGGTGCGGTTCATCTCGATGTCGTCGATGCCGGCCACCTTCTGCAGCCAGGCGAACAGCTCCGTCTGCGGCCAGCTGCCCTTCTTGAGGTGGGCGGCTGTGCCTTCGGGCAGCACGCGCGGGATGTTCTCGAGCAGGCCGCCGCCGGTGATGTGGGCCAGCGCCTTGATCGGATGCTTGGCCAGCGCCTCGAGCACCGGCTTCACGTAGAGGTGGGTGGGTTCCATCACGGCTTGGCGGAAGGGCTTGCCGTCGAGCGTGGCGGGCAGATCGGTGCCGGCGCGCTCGATCACCTTGCGCACGAGGCTGAAACCATTGGAATGCACGCCGGCCGAGGCCAGGCCCAGCACCACGTCGCCGGGCTTGACGTTCTGGCCCGTGAGGATCTTCGACTTCTCGACCGCGCCGACCGCGAAGCCCGCGAGGTCGTATTCGCCGGCCGGGTACATGCCGGGCATTTCAGCGGTCTCGCCGCCGATGAGGGCGCAGCCCGACAGCTCGCAGCCGCGCGCGATGCCGCCGATGACGGCCGCGGCCGTGTCGACTTCGAGCTTGCCGCAGGCGAAGTAGTCGAGGAAGAACAGGGGCTCGGCGCCCTGCACCAGCACGTCGTTGACGCTCATGGCCACGAGGTCGATGCCGACCGTGTCGTGCATGTTCCATTCGAAAGCCAGCTTGAGCTTGGTGCCCACGCCGTCGGTGCCGCTCACCAGCACTGGCTCCTTGTAGCGCTTGGGCACCTCGAACAGGGCGCCGAAGCCGCCGATGCCGGCCAGCACGCCCTCGCGCAGGGTTTTCTTGGCCAGCGGCTTGATGCGATCGACCAGCGCGTCGCCGGCATCGATGTCGACACCGGCGTCCTTGTAGCTGAGCGGGGTGGGCGTGGAGGAGGTCATGGGTGGTCGAGGTCGGGAGGGACGCGAAAGGATGCGGAGAGTAGGAGCGGAAGGCGGCTCCGGCAACCATGTTGGCCGGGCCGATAGAATTCCTCACGATTTTAAGGGCCCTCGCGGCCCCCTCCATGAACCTTCCCGGGATGAAACAGCTCGCGCTCGATATCGGCATTGCGACGGGCCCCAGCTTCGACGCCTTTTTTGCCGGCCCCAACGAGGCGGCGCTGCGGCACCTGCAAGTGTGGGTGGGCGGCGCCGGCAGCCCTGCGCTGCACTCGCCGGTGCCCACCTACTTGTGGGGCGAAGGCGGCAGCGGCAAGACCCATCTGCTCGAATCGGTGCGTGTCGCACTGCGCGAGCAGGGCGCCAGCGTGGGCTGGCTGCACGCCGGCCTGCTGGAGCCGCCCGAGTTCGACGAGCGCTGGGGCGCCGTGCTGCTCGACGACGTCCACCTCTATACCGCCGTGCAGCAGCACGCGGCCTTCAACTGGTTCGTCAACGCCCAGACCCTGCAGCGCGGCGTGGTCGCCGCCGGCGCCCTGCCGCCGGCCGACCTGCCGCTGCGCGAAGACCTGCGCACCCGCCTCGGCTGGGGCCACGTGTTCCACTTGCAGGTGCTGAGCGAAAGCGAACGCCGCGCGGTGCTGCGCCAAGCCGCCGATGCGCGCGGCGTGATGCTGTCCGACGAAGTGCTCGACTACATGCTGCACCGCTTCAGCCGCGACCTCGGCAGCCTGATGGAGCTGCTCACGCAGCTCGACGGCTATGCCCTGCAGACGCAACGCGCGATCACCATTCCGCTGATCCGCTCCATGCTCGAGAACGAATAAAGAGCGAACAAGGCTTCCAACCAACAATGATCAAGAAATTCATCGACAAGCTGCTCGGCAAGAACGCCGGCGGCGCACAGGGCAAGAGCCGCTTCGGCAAGCGCCAGGAGGTGCCGGCAGAGGTTCACAAGATCGATCCGGCCCTGGTCGACGAACGCGCGAAGAACGTGGTCACCACGTTGCAGCAGGCCGGCTACGAGGCCTACGTGGTGGGCGGCGCGGTGCGCGACCTGCTGCTGGGGCTGCGACCGAAAGACTTCGACGTGGCAACCAACGCCACGCCCGAGCAGGTCAAGTCGCTGTTTCGTCGCGCCTTCATCATCGGGCGGCGCTTTCGCATCGTGCACGTGGTGTACGGCCGTGGGCGCGAGCACGAGGTGATCGAGGTTTCGACTTTCCGCGCCTACATGGACAACGCCGCCGCCGAGCAGGTTGCAGGCAACGAGCGCACCAGCAAGGGCGAGCTCGCGAGCATGAAACACGCCGTGGACGCCAGCGGCCGGGTGCTGCGCGACAACGTCTGGGGTCCGCAGGAAGAAGACGCGGCGCGCCGCGACTTCACCGTCAACGCGATGTACTACGACCCGGCCAACCAGGTCGTGGTCGACTATCACAACGGCATCAAGGACGCCCAGAAGCTCACGCTGCGGATGATCGGCGACCCGGCCACGCGGTACCGCGAAGACCCGGTGCGCATCATTCGCGCCATCCGCTTCTCGGCCAAGCTCGCCGCGCTGGGCTTCAAGATGGAAGCCAAGACGGCGGCTCCACTGGTCGAATCGAGCAGGCTGCTGGCCGACGTGCCGCAGAGCCGCCTGTTCGACGAGATGCTCAAGCTGCTGCAGACCGGCCACGCCGTCGCGACGGTCGAGCAACTGAACAAGCTCGGCCTGGCCCGTGGCATCTACCCGCTGCTCGACGTGGTGGTCGAGCGCGCTGACCAGCCCTTCGTGAAGGCGGCCCTGCAGGACACCGACCGCCGCGTCGGCGAAGGCAAGCCCGTGGCGCCCAGCTTCCTGCTGGCCTGCGTGCTGTGGGCCGACGTGCGCGACGGCTGGGCGCAGCGCCAGGAGGGCCGGCACGGCCAGCGCGCGCAACCGCCGTTCCCGGCGTTGCAGGACGCCATCGACGACGTGTTCAACGCCCGTATCGGCGATGTCTCGGGCCGCGGCAAGCTGGCCGCCGACATGCGCGAGATCTGGATGATGCAGCCGCGTTTCGACAAGCGCACCGGCTCCACGCCCTACAGCCTGGTCGAGCAGGCGCGCTTCCGCGCCGCCTTCGACTTCATGCGCCTGCGCGCCGACGTGGGTGAAGTCGGCGAGGCGATTGCCGAGTGGTGGCAGGAGTTCAGCATCGCCGACGACGTGCGCCGGCAGGACCTGCTGGAGCAGGTGCGCGAAGAGCAGAAAGTGCGCCAGCGCGTGCGGGTGCGCGAAACCCCGCCGCCGAAGCCGCGCAGCGTGCCGGTGGCGCGCCAGGACGCCGATTCGGACGCCGAGGACGAGGTCGAAGTCGAAGCCGGCGCCGTGCCGCCCGATGGCGAGGCCGTGCCGCGCAAACGCCGGCGTCGCCGCAAGCCGCGTTCCGCGGGTGGAGGCGGCGAGAGCGCCGCAGGCGCATGAGCGCGTCCGGCAAGCCGAAGGACGGCAAGAAAAGCGGCGCCCCCACGGGCAAGCCGGCAGGGGCCAGGCCCGCGGGTGCCAAGGGCGCGCCCGCGGCTCGGCGAGCGCCCACGCGGTCTCCGGGCCGCGTGCGGGAGGACTATCCGACTGTGCAGGCTTTCGTCGCCATCGGCGCCAACCTCGGCGATGCCCAGGCGGCCGTCAAGGCGGCCATGGATGCTCTGGGCGCATTGCAGCGAACCCAGGTGACGGCCCGCTCGTCGCTCTATCGCAGCGCGCCGGTCGATGCCACGGGCCCCGATTTCATCAACGCTGTGGTGGCCTTGCGCACCGGGCTCGACGCCGAGCAGCTGCTCGTCGCCCTGCAGCGTCTCGAGACGCAGGCCGGGCGCGAGCGGGCTTTTCCCAACGCGCCGCGCACGCTCGATCTCGACCTGCTGATGCACGGCAATTCGGTGATGGACACGCCCGAGCTGACCCTGCCGCACCCCCGCATGCGTGACCGCGCCTTCGTGCTGAAGCCGCTGGCCGAGATCGCGCCCGACAAGGTGCCGCGCGCTGCGCTGGCCCGTGTGTCGGGCCAGGTGATCGAACGCATCCGGAACTGACCGGGCAACGGGCCTGGAACCCCGGCGCAGCGGTCCGGTTCCGGGCTCCCATTACACTTGCGCGGTTTTTCACGACTCCGTCACACGTTTGTGGCTGGGCGAGACCCGAGATCCCAGGAGAGCGCCATGTTCGGCAAGCTGCTGCCCCGCGAGGGGAATTTTTTTGAGATGTTCAACCAGCACGCCGAGCGCATCGTCGAGGCAGCGCGCGCGTTCGAGCAACTGGTCGCCAACTACAACGACGTGCACCTGCGCGAGCAGTACAACCGCGACGTCGACAACGCCGAGCGAGCCGCCGACCGCGTGACGCACGACGTCAACCGGCTGATCCACAAGACCTTCATCACACCCATCGACCGCGAGCAGATCCACAAGCTCATCAACACGATGGACGACGTGGCCGACCTGATCCAGGACTCCGCCGAGACCATGGCGCTGTACGACGTGCGCCACATGACCGAAGAGATCGTGCGCCTCACGGCCCTGAGCGTGAAGTGCTGCGACCGCCTGAAGGACGCCGTCAAGTTCCTCGGCAAGATCGCCGACCCGGCCGTGGCCGAGGCCACGCTGAAGACCTGCGAGGAAATCGACCGCCTCGAGTCGGACGCCGACCGCGTGATGCGCAGCGCCATGAGCAAGTTGTTCCGCGAGGAGCCCGACGTGCGCGAAGTGATCAAGCTCAAGGCGATCTACGAGCTGCTGGAAACGATCACCGACAAGTGCGAGGACGTGGCCAATGTGATCGAGGGCATCGTCCTCGAGAATTCCTGAGCGGGTAGCGACCGATGGCAACGGTTCAGGTCGCCCTCTGGGTGGTGATAGTGCTGGTCGTGCTCGCGATCCTGTTCGACTTCATGAACGGGTTCCACGATGCCGCCAATTCGATCGCGACGGTGGTGTCCACCGGGGTGCTCAAGCCGGGGCAGGCCGTGGTGTTCGCGGCCTTCTTCAACCTGATCGCGATCTTCATCTTCCACCTGAGCGTGGCGGCCACCGTGGGCAAGGGCATTGCCCAGCCGGGAGTGGTCGACGTGCACGTGGTGTTCGGCGCGCTCGTCGGCGCCATCAGCTGGAACCTCGTGACCTGGTACTACGGCATCCCGAGCAGCTCGTCGCACGCACTGATCGGCGGCATCGTGGGCGCGGTGATCTCCAAGACCGGCACCAGCGGGCTGGTCGCCGCGGGCATCTGGAAGACAGTCGCTTTCATCTTCGTTTCGCCGCTGCTCGGCTTCGTGCTGGGCTCGATGATGATGGTGCTGGTCGCCTGGGGCTTCCGGCGTGCCACGCCTTCGCGGGTGGACCGCTGGTTCCGGCGGCTGCAGCTGGTTTCGGCCGGCGCCTACAGCCTGGGCCACGGCGGCAACGATGCGCAGAAGACCATCGGCATCATCTGGATGCTGCTGATCGCTACCGGCTATGCCAACGCCGGGGACGCGAACCCGCCGACCTGGACCATCGTGAGCTGCTATACCGCGATCGCGCTGGGCACCATGTTCGGCGGCTGGCGCATCGTGAAGACGATGGGCCAGAAGATCACCAAGCTCAAGCCGGTCGGCGGCTTCTGCGCCGAGACGGGCGGGGCGCTGACGCTGTTCCTGGCGACGGCGCTGGGCATCCCGGTGTCGACCACGCACACGATCACCGGCGCCATCGTCGGCGTGGGTTCCGCACAGCGCGCCAGCGCGGTGCGCTGGGGCGTGGCGGGCAACATCGTGTGGGCGTGGATCTTCACGATCCCCGCTTCGGCGTTCGTCGCCGCAATCGCCTACTGGATCAGCCTGCAGGTGTTCTGACGGCTACTGGGAGATTTTCCGGCCCTCTTCGATCTGGTGTTCGAAGTAGCGTTGGAAGCTGAACACGATGCTGGCCATCAGGATCGTGCTGCCGAAGAAAAGGGCCAGCACCACTGCACCGATGGTGAACCAGTTCGTGCGGCCAGGTTCGGCGTCGGCAGAGGCGCCGGCGTTGTAGCGGGTGTTCCATTTCTCGGGCGTCATCAGGCCATAGACGATGGCCGTCAGCGCGCAGCCTGCGATGGTGAAACCCAGCAGCGGGATCAGCGCCCAGCTCAGCCCGTCGTCCACGCCGTACATGCGCACGCGCTCTATGCCGTAGATGCCCAGTGCCGTGGGAATGGGCAGCAGCCAGCCGAGCCAGTCGCCCATGCCGCGCAGGTAGAAGCGGTGCAGACCCAGCGGGCCGCCGAGGAAAGAGAGCCAGGCGGCGGTGGTCTTGTTTTTCATTCGGGTGTCACTCGGGGCGGGTTGTGCTGCCCTCGCCAAGCACTTTCTCCATCAATACGACGTCGCGCCATTCGCCGAACTTCCAGCCGCAGTCTTTCAGCACGCCCACGTGCGTGAAACCCTGGCTGCGGTGCACGCCGACCGAGCCCGCATTGGCCGAGTCGCCGATCACCGCGATCAGCTTGCGCACGCCGGCCGCTTCGGCGGCCTGCGACAGCGCTGCGAGCAGCTTGGCGCCCAGACCCTTGCCGCGTGCTGACTCCGACATGTAGATCGAGTCTTCGGCCGAAAAACGGTAGGCCGGGCGCGGCTTGAACCAGTTGCAGTAGGCAAAACCCAACACTTCGCCATTTTCTTCAGCCACGAGGTAGGGCAGGTTCTTGCCCAGCACGTCGGCACGGCGGGCGCTCATGTCGGCAGGGGAGGGCGGCTCCGTTTCGAAGGTGCCGGTGCCGTGCAGCACGTGATGGGCGTAGATGGAGGTGATGGCTGCGATGTCTTCTTCGCGGCTGGGGCGGATGGTGAGGGGCATGCGTGTGGAAGCGGGTGGCGCAAGGCCGGAATTCGAAGAAAACGCGGGACGGGCTATAATCGCAGGCTTTTCAGCGTGTCGCTGGCCGGGTGGCCATGTCGCGTGTCTCGACGCTGGAAGAACATTGTGAGCGGGCCTTTTCTTCATCCACAAGGCCTGCTGACCACCCAAGGATAAATCATGGTCGTCATTCGACTCTCCCGCGGCGGCTCCAAAGGCCGTCCGTTCTTCAACATCGTCGTGTCGGACAAGCGCGTTCGCCGCGATGGCCGTTTCATCGAGCGCCTGGGTTTCTACAACCCGACCGCCAAGGAAAACGAAGAAAGCATCCGTATCGCCCAGGACCGCCTGGCGTACTGGAAGAGCGTCGGCGCACAAGCTTCGCCCACCGTTCTGCGCCTGATCAAGCAAGCCGCTGCCGCGGCTCCCAAGGCGGCGGCCTAAGCCGTCCCGCACGGCGATGCTGCCCGCACTCGAAACCGCCGAATTGCCGGCGGATGCGATTGAAGTAGGGCGCATCGCCGATGCATGGGGCATCAAGGGCTGGTTCAAGGTCCTGCCCCACAGCGCCCAGCCCGAGGCGCTTTTTTCTTCCAAGCGCTGGTTCCTGCAAGCTCCCGGAGCTGCTGCGAACGCCGCTTTCCGGCTCGCGATCCGCGAAGCCAAAGAACATTCCGACTGCATCGTCGCCACGTCCGACGATGTGCCAGACCGCAACGCAGCCGAGGCGCTGCGCGGTGCGCGCGTGTTCGTGCCGCGTTCGAGCTTTCCAACGGCGGGCGACGACGAGTACTACTGGGTAGACCTGATCGGCCTGTCGGTGGTCAATCGCGAAGGCGTCGTGCTTGGCGCGGTGCGCGAACTGCTCGCCACCGGTCCGCAGACCACGCTGGTGCTGGCCGCCGAAGAAGACGGCAAGGCCATCGAACGGATGGTGCCTTTCGTCTCGGTCTTCGTCGACAAGGTCGACTTGGCCGGCCGGCTCATCACGGTCGACTGGCAACCCGATTTCTGATTCGAGGCCTGCGCGCATGCGCTTCGACGTCCTCACGCTCTTCCCCGAACTGTTTGCTCCCTTCATGGCCAGCGGCGTGACGCGCCGTGCCTACGAGTCGAAGCAGGTCGAAGTCGTTCTGTGGAATCCGCGCGACTTCGCGCAGGGCAACTACAAGCGCGTGGACGACCGCCCCTTCGGCGGCGGCCCCGGCATGGTGATGATGGCCGAGCCGCTTGCGGCCTGCCTCGATGCGGCGCTGGCGGCGCGCGGCGCGGAAGCTCCCGTGGTGTTGTTCTCGCCCATCGGCGAGGCATTGCGCCATGAATCGGTCGAGCGCTGGTCGGCAAGCGAGGGGGCGGTACTGATCTGCGGGCGCTACGAAGGCATCGACCAGCGCTTCATCGACGCACGCGTCACCCATCAGGTCAGCCTTGGCGACTTCGTGCTTTCGGGCGGCGAGATCGCCGCCATGGCGCTGCTGGATGCCGTCGCGCGGTTGCAGCCCGGGGTGCTCGGCGACGAGGCCAGCCACGTGCAGGACAGCTTCAATCCGGCGCTCGACGGCCTGCTCGACTGCCCGCACTACACGCGGCCCGAGCAGTGGAACGGGCAGGGCGTGCCGGCGCCGCTGCTCTCGGGCCATCATGCCCAGATCGAGCGCTGGCGGCGCGACCAGCGACTGGCCATCACGGCTGCGCGGCGCCCCGAACTGATCGATGCGGCCCGGGCGGCGGGGCGTCTTGGCAAGGCCGATGAGGCCGCGCTGAAAAAAAAGCTATAATCTTCGGTTCCCCGATCCTCTGCCCGGCCGCGCCCGGCCTTCTTGCGGTTGTGCCGCGAAAGTCCAAGGCGCCTTTTGTGTAGCCCGGCACGATCGAACATCAGGAAATCATGAACCTCATCCAGACCCTCGAGCAGGAAGAAATCGCCCGTCTCGGCAAGACCATCCCCGACTTCATGCCCGGCGACACGGTCATCGTCAGCGTGAACGTCGTCGAAGGCACCCGCAAGCGTGTGCAGGCCTACGAAGGCGTCGTGATCGCCAAGCGCAACCGTGGCCTCAACAGCGGCTTCACCGTGCGCAAGATCTCCAGCGGCGAAGGCGTGGAGCGTACGTTCCAGACCTACAGCCCGCTGATCGCCGGCATCGAAGTCAAGCGCCGCGGCGATGTGCGCCGCGCCAAGCTGTACTACCTGCGCGACCGCAGCGGCCGTTCGGCACGTATCAAGGAAAAGCTGCCGAGCAAGTCGACGGCTGCTGCCAAGTAAGCAGTTCGCCTTCGTGCAAGAAAGCCGCCGCTCTGGCGGCTTTTTGCATTGTTGCTCCCGCTCAAAGACAACTTTCCATTTTTCCGCTCTACTTCTTCCATCCGGCTCCGGTACCTTTCATCTCTTGACCAACTCATCCGCCCCCCTGCAGGCCACCTCCGTCGAACCCGTCAATGCCGTGGTGCCGCCCGCACTGCTGCAGTTCGACCCGCGCCAGGTGCCTTTCGTGGCCGGACCCGAGGGATTGCCGGCAGTGCCGCCTGCGCAACTGACTGCGCAGGCACTGCGGACGCGTTTCGCCACGCCGCCCGCCTGGACACCCGAACTGCGCCACGAACCGCGAATGACAGATCGCATTCCCGCGCAGGCCGCGGTGCTGGTGCCGATCGTGCAGCGACCGCAGGGCGCGGCCGTGCTGCTGACAGAGCGCACCTCGAACCTGTCGACCCACTCGGGGCAGGTTGCGTTTCCCGGTGGCCGTGTCGATCCGGAGGACGCCAACATCGCGGCCGCCGCGTTGCGCGAGGCCTGGGAAGAGGTTGGCCTTTCTGCGCAATACATCGAAGTGCTCGGCAACCTGCCGACCTACACGACGGTGACCTCGTTCATCGTGACGCCCGTGGTCGCGCTGGTGCAACCCGACTTCGAGCTCACCATCAATCCCTACGAAGTGGCAGAGGCTTTCGAGGTGCCGCTCGCGTGGCTGATGGACCCCGCCAACCACCGCCACCACACCGTGCCCGCGCCCGATGGCACCCGGCGCCAGTGGTATTCGATGCCCTACCAGGACGGCGCCGACGAGCGCTTCGTCTGGGGCGCGACCGCCGGCATGCTGCGCAATCTTTACCGTTTCCTGAGCGCCTGAATCCCGCCTGAATCTCCAGGCGCCCTCGCTATCATCGAAGGATGAGCTTTTTTGCCATCCTGTGCGCGCTGCTGATCGAGCAGGTGCGGCCTCTGGGCCCGCACAACCCCGTGTATGGCGCGGTGCTGGCGTGGACACGCTGGACCAGCCGCAACTTCGACGCGGGCAAGCCGCATCACGGATGGATCGCCTGGGGGCTCGCGGTGTTCGTGCCCACGCTGGGCGCGCTGGGCGTGCACTGGCTGCTCGTGCTCACGCTGGGGTTGCCTTTCGCGGTGCTCTGGAGCATCGCGGTGCTCTACGTCACGCTGGGTTTCCGGCAGTTCAGCCACCATTTCACCGACATCCGCGATGCGCTCGACGAAGGCGACGAGCCGCTCGCGCGCTCGCTGCTCGCGCACTGGCAGGGCGTCGACGCGGCCGACCTGCCGCGCAGCGAGATCGTGCGCCACGTCATCGAGCATTCGGTGATCGCCGCGCATCGCCATGTGTTCGGCGTGCTCGCGTGGTTCTCGATCGTCGCGGCCATTGGCCTCGGACCGGCGGGCGCGGTGTTCTATCGCATGAGCGAGTTCGTCTCGCGCTACTGGGCGCACAAGAACGGCGCCGCGGTGCAGCCGTCGAGCGTCTCGGTGCAGGAGGCCGCGGATCGCGCCTGGCATGCGATCGACTGGCTGCCCGCACGCATCACGGCGCTGGGCTTCGCGGTGGTCGGCAGCTTCGAGGAAGCGATCGATTGCTGGCGCAATGACGCGCAGCGCTTTCCCAACGAGAACGACGGCGTGATCCTTGCGGCCACATCGGGTGCGGTCAACGTGCGCCTGGGCGGCGGCTCGCTGAGCCCGATCCCGGTTGCCGATCCGCTGCCCCGCGCACAGGCCGGTGAATCGCTGGCCGATGGCCGCCGCGTCGACAGCGGCAGTACGCCGGGGCGCGAGCCCGAGTCCGGCCATCTGCGCAGCGTGGTGGGCCTGGTCTGGCGCTCGGTCGTGATGTGGATGGTGCTGCTGGCCTTGCTCACATTGGCTCGCCTGCTGGGCTGAGCAAAAAAGAACCCCAATGGCAAAACCCGTTCCGGCTTTCTGGAGCCCGCGCATCGGCGCGCTCGAACCCTATGTGCCCGGCGAGCAGCCGCGCATCGCGAATCTCGTCAAGCTCAACACCAACGAGAACCCGTACCCGCCGTCGCCGCTTGCCATCGAGGCCATCCGGCGTGCGGCCGAGAACGGCCTGGAGCTGTATCCCGATCCCACCTCGCTCGCGCTGCGCGAAGCAGTGGCGCGGCGGCACGGCCTGCAAGCCGATCAGGTGTTCGCGGGCAATGGCTCGGACGAGGTGCTCGCGCACGCCTTCTTCGCATTCTTCCAGCAGGCCGAACCGCTGTTGATGCCCGATGTGAGCTACAGCTTCTACAAGGTCTATGCGCAACTCTATGGCATCGCGTGCGAGCTGCAGCCGGTCGACGACGGCCTGCGCATCGACGTCGATGCCCTCGTGGCGCGCGCCCGCAAGGGTTGTGCGGGCGTCGTGATCGCGAACCCGAATGCGCCGAGCGGCATCGGCCTGCCGCTCGCGCGCATCGAGCAACTGCTCGAAGCCTGCACCGATCGCGTGGTGCTGGTCGATGAGGCGTATGTCGATTTCGGCGGCGAGAGTGCGCTGCCGCTGATTGGCAAGTACCCGAACCTGCTGGTGGTGCAGACCCTTTCCAAGTCCCGCTCGCTGGCCGGCCTGCGGGTCGGCTTCGCCTGCGGCCAGGCGCACCTGATCGACGCGCTGGTGCGCGTGAAGGACAGCTTCAACTCGTACCCGCTCGACCGCCTGGCCTCGGCCGGTGCCGTGGCCGCGCTGGAAGACGAAGACTGGTTTCGCAGCAGCCGCGACAAGGTCGTTGACACCCGCGAGGGCCTCGCCCTCCAGCTCGAAGACCTGGGCTTCGAGGTGCTGCCGTCGCAGGCCAATTTCATCTTCGTACGCCATCCGCAGCGCGATGCGGCCGAGCTGGCGGCGCTGCTGCGCGAGCGTGCGGTGCTGGTGCGGCATTTCAGGCTGCCGCGCATCGCACAGTACCTGCGCATCAGCATCGGCACACGCGAGCAATGCAGCCTGCTTGTGCAGCGCCTGCAGGACATTCTTGACCTGACTCCCTGAAGGAACCCTGGCGATGCCGACCCACGACACCGACCCGCGCGCGGCGGCCTGCGCAGGCTTCTGGCAGGCAGTGAGCGATCAACTCGAGAGCCTTCGCGCCCTGCCTGCCCGCGAACTGATGGAGGGGCTCAACGAACTGCTGGAGCCTTTCTTTCCTCGGCTGTCGGCCGAGGTGGCGGGCGAACCGCCCGCGTTCAAGCTCGTGCTGACGGCGCACGGTTCGGTGGACGACTTCGAGGACCTGATGGCGCTGGTGCAAAGCAGCCCCAGGCTGCCGCAGGTGGAGGTGGAAGCTTTCCGCCAGCGTTCGAGCGACGGTTTCGGCATGCGCATGAACGACTTCGAACTGGCGAGCTCCGAAGTCCTCGTGAAGCATGAACCCTATCGGGGCCGGGTGGCGCTGGAGATCGGCTTCGCCAAGCCCATTCCGATGGACATGCAGGACCACGCGCGCCACATGAGCCTCATCATGCTCGACCACATCCTGGGCGAGTACGACTTTGCGGTGAAGGTCGGGGCGGTCGACCACGTCGAGGTCGATGCGCAGGCGGATTTCGATGGCGTGCCGCTCGACGATTTCGTGCCACTGTTCGACACCTGCTGGCGCGACGAACTCGGCCACACCGGTGTGTTTCCTCCGGGCGAGCACGCGTGGTCGGGCGTGAGCGCGACGCGCGAGGCCGAAGACGGCCGCGAGGTCGAGGTGATCGTCATGCGCAACGATGCGGCCACCGCACTGGTGGGGCGCGCCGACCTGTGCCACCGCCTGTCGGTCGCCACGCCGATCGAATCGGGCGAGGAGCTGGAAGAAGCGCGCACCTATGAAGACCGGCTGACAGCGCGGCTGCAGACGCACGAAGCGGGCTGCTGCACGCACGTCGTGCTGGAGGAGGGCGTTCGCACCGTGCACTTCCAGGTGGCCGATCCCGAGACGGCGATCTCGCATGCGCAATCGTTGCAGGATGACATGGACCTGCCGGCGACGCTGGACCTTGCCTTCGATCCGGCCTGGAAGTCATACCGGATCTGGGTCGGCTGAGGCAGCCGTTGGTCAGTACCGCTTCTGGCTCAGCTCGGCGAACAGCTCGCCGTAGATCCTGTAGCGGCTCGCGCTGATGGCGCCCGGCCCGTTCGCCGTCTCCACGTTCGCGATCACGCCGCAGCCCGGTTCGTGCAGGTGCGTGCAGTTGTAGAACTTGCAGTCGTTCGCATGCTCGGCGATGTCGGGCATGAGCCCCGCGAGCTGCATCGGCGCGATGTGGTTCAGGCCGAATTCCTGGAAGCCCGGCGAGTCGATCAGACCGGTGGTGCGGGCCTCGTCGATCCAGTACCAGGTGGTGCTTGTGGTCGTGTGCTTGCCCGAGTTCAGCGCCTGCGAAATCTCCTGCGTCAACACCGTAGCGCCCGGCACCAGCAAGTTGGTCAAGGTGCTTTTGCCCGATCCGGACGGACCGAGCACGAGGGTGGATTTGCCGGCCAGGAGTTTCATCAGCGACGCGTAGTCCGCCTCTCCCGATGCCTTGAGCGACAGCGGCAGCACGCCGTGGTGCATGCGGCGGTAGGGCGCCAGCTTGTTCCACGCGCGCTCGAAGGGCTCGACCAGGTCGCTCTTGTTGAGCGCGATGATCGGCGCGATGCGCTCGGCCTGCGCCGCGATCAGCGCGCGCGCCAGTTGATGTTCGGAGAATTCCGGCTCGGCCGCGATCAGGATCAGCACGTGGTCGAGGTTGGCCGCGAACGACTTGGTGCGGATCTCGTCCTGCCGGTAGAACAGGTTGCGCCGCGGCAGCACCTGCTCGATGGTGCCTTCGTCCTCGCTGGCCTGCCAATGCACACGGTCGCCGACCACGGCCTGGCTCTTCTTGCCGCGCGGATGGCAGATCAGCCGTTCGCCCGTGGGTGTTTCGACCAGGCAGTGGCGTCCATGGCTGGCAACGACAAGGCCCTCGTGGAGTGCCTTTGCAGCGGTTGCCGTGGGCGCGGCGCGGCCGGGCTTAGCCAAGGGCGTGGTCCGTCATGCGGCGGGGCTGGCGACCAGCGCGTCGGCCTGGCGAGCGCAGTCGAAGTCGGTGACCGACAGGCCGCCCACGTCGTGCGTGTTGAAGCGCACCACGCAGCGGTTGTAGTGCACCGACAGGTCGGGGTGGTGGTCCTGCGTGTGCGCCACGAAGGCCAGCGCGTTCACGAAGGCGATGGTCTCGAAGTAGTTGGCGAAGGTAAAGGTCTTCTCGATGGCGACATTGGCGCCGTCGCCGGTGAGCTTCCAGCCGTCGAGCTTTGCGAGGCCCGAAACGATCTCTGTGGCGCTCAGCGACTTGCGGGGAGGAAGGTTCTTCCAGTCTTTGGGCTTGAACATGCTGCTCATGGTGGGCTTCGTCGAAGGGGAATGGGTCAGGCCGCCGTCATGCGCGCAAGGCGCTCGGAAGCCGGCGGATGCGAATAGTAGAACTTGACGAACACCGGGTCGGGCGTGAGCGTCGAAGCGTTGTCCTGGTAGAGCTTGAGCAGTGCGGCCGACAGGTCGGCCCCGCTGGTCTGCGCCACCGCATAGGCATCGGCTTCGAACTCGTGCTTGCGCGACAGCCGTGCGGGCAGTGGGGCAACGAAGAAGCCGAACACCGGCACGGCGGCCATGAACAGCAGCAGCGCCAGCGCGCTGTTGGGCGCCGTCATGTTGGGCTGCACGCCCAGGCCCGTGTAGAACCAGACCTGCGTCGACACCCAGCCCAGCAGCGCGAAGCCGGCCAGGCTCAGGGCGAACATCGCGACCAGCCGCTTCACGATGTGGCGATGCTTGAAGTGGCCCAACTCGTGCGCGAGCACGGCTTCCACCTCGCCCGCGTTGAGCTGGCGCAGCAGCGTGTCGTAGAACACCACGCGCTTGCTGGCGCCGAAGCCCGTAAAGTAGGCATTGGCGTGCGCGCTGCGCGTGCTGCCGTCCATCACGAAAAGGCCCTTGGCTGCGAAGCCGCAGCGCTTCATGAGAGCCGTCACGCGCTCCTTGAGCGTGGGGTCGTCGAGCGGCTTGAACTTGTTGAACAGGGGTGCGATGAAGGTCGGGTAGATCAGCATCAGCAGCAGGTTGAAGCCCATCCACGCGCCCCAGGCCCAGAGCCACCACAGCTGGCCGGCCGCGCCCATGAGCCAGAGGATCAGCGCCGCGATGGGCAGGCCGATCACCGCGCCCAGCAGCGTCGACTTGAGCGTGTCGGCGAGCCAGAGCTTCCAGGTCATCTTGTTGAAGCCGAAGCGCTCTTCGAGCCTGAAGGTCTGCCAGAGAGTGAAGGGCAGTTCGAGCAGTCCGCCGATGATTGCGAAGGCAGCCAACAGCGCCAGCTGCTGCACCATGCCGCCGCCGATCCACGCCAGCAGCAGCCTGTTGAGCGCGTCGAGTCCTCCGAGCAGGGTCCAGCCGAGCAGCAGCGTCGCGCTCCAGGCCATCTCGACCAGGCCGAAGCGGGCCTTTGCGATGGTGTAGTCGGCTGCCTTCTGGTGGGCGGCGAGGGTGATGGTCTGCGCGAAAGCGGCTGGCACGGCGCCGCGGTGAAGCGCCACATGGCGCACCTGCCGCGAGGCGAGCCAGAACTTCACGAGCAGGCCTGCAACCAGTGCGGCCGCAAAGGCCAGGGTGAAGATGAGCGAATAGGACATGAAGCAGTGAGTTTAGTCCTCGGTATCTGGCGCCGCGGGGCCTTCGACGACAATCCTGCGATGCCCGAATTCCTTGACCCGACGCCTCCCGCCGCAGTGCCCACCCTGAAGAAGAGCGACCAGAACCTGGTTTGGCTCGACTGCGAAATGAGCGGCCTCGATCCCGAGAAAGAGTTCCTGCTCGAAATCGCCGTGGTCGTCACCGGCCCCGACCTCACGCCCCGCATCGACGGCCCTGTTCTTGTCATCCACCAGAGCGACGCCGTGCTCGACGCCATGGATGCCTGGAACAAGGGCACCCATGGTCGCAGCGGCCTGATCGACAAAGTGAAAGCCTCGACCCTCGACGAAGCCGCCGCCGAGCAGCAACTGCTGGAATTCATCGCCAAGTACATTCCGCGCAGCGGCTCGCCCATGTGCGGCAACACCATCGGGCAGGACCGCCGCTTCCTGGTCAAGTACATGCCCAAGCTCGAGGCGTATTTCCACTACCGCAACCTCGACGTCAGCACGCTGAAAGAGCTGGCCAAGCGCTGGAAACCCACGGCCTACAACAGTTTCAAGAAGCAGCAGGCGCATACCGCGCTGGCGGACGTGCATGAATCCATCGAGGAACTGGCGCACTACCGCGAGACCTTCCTGCGCCTCACGGATTGAGAAACCCGGGAATTAGGTAAAAACCCGAGTTCATGCCATAATCGCAGGCTTCGCTGATCGGGCGGGTATTTCAAGCCTGGCCAGCGTCTCTTGCATCTCCCTATCTTGCACACCGCGCCCGATCGCATTCGCTGATCAAAAAGGGCCGCAGCCTTGGGCACCAGCCCGAAGTTGAATGTCGTTGGATGGTTGATGTTTTTAACCACCAACGGGGCGCCGCCTACGGCAGCGCTCGCGTTTGAGATTGATATTCATGACCGACGCTTTTGAAGCGCAGGGCGAGTTCGCGCCTGTGCAATCCGCTACCCATAACGAATTCACCGCTGTTTCGGACACCGTGTCCGAATCGCCCATCCTCGAAGCGCTGGATGCAGCCGCTCCCGAAGTGGCCGTGGCCGAAGAGCCCGCCCAGCCCAACGGCTTCATCAAGCTGGGCCTCGCGCCCGAGCTGATCGCCGCCGTGGCCGACCTGGGCTTCACCCAGCCCACGACCGTCCAGGAAAAGGTCATCCCGATCGCCATGGGCGAGCAAGAGGGCGCCGCCCAGACCGCTCGTTTCGTCGACCTGATGGTTTCGAGCCAGACCGGTTCGGGCAAGACTGCCGCCTTCCTGCTGCCCGTGCTGCACACGCTGCTGAAGCGCCAGGCCGAAGCCGAAGCCGAAGCCAAGGCCGAATTCCAGCGCCTCGCCGCCGAAGCCGCTGCCCGCGGCGAAGCCGTGCCGAAGAAGCCGAAGCGCAAGGACCCGACCAACGCCCGTCACTTCAAGCCCGCCACCCCCGGCGCGCTGATCCTGTGCCCGACGCGCGAACTCGCGCAGCAAGTCGCGCACGACGCCATCGAACTGGTTCGCCACTGCCGCGGCCTGCGCATCGCCAACGTGGTGGGCGGCATGCCCTACCAGCTCCAGATCGCCCGCCTGCAGAACGCCGACCTCGTCGTCGCCACGCCGGGCCGCCTGCTCGACCTGCAGCGCTCGTCGCAAATCAAGCTCGACCAAGTCAAGTTCCTGGTGGTCGACGAAGCCGACCGCATGCTCGACCTCGGTTTTGCCGATGACCTGGCCGAAGTCAACCAGCTCACCATCGAGCGCCAGCAGACGATGATGTTCAGCGCCACCTTCGCGCCGCGCATCCAGCAGCTGGCCCAGCGCGTGATGCGCGAGCCGCAGCGTGTGACCATCGACAGCCCGCAAGAAAAGCACGCGAACATCAAGCAAGTGCTGTTCTGGGCCGACAACAGCCAGCACAAGCGCAAGCTGCTGGACCACTGGCTGCGTGACACCACCATCAACCAGGCCATCGTGTTCGCGAGCACGCAGGTCGAGTGCGACGGCCTCGCCAACGACCTGCAGCAGGACGGCTTCAGCGCCGTGGCGCTGCACGGCGCCCTGAGCCAGGGCCTGCGCAACCGCCGCCTGATGGCACTGCGCCAGGGCCAGGTGCAGATCCTGGTGGCCACCGACGTTGCCGCCCGCGGCATCGACGTGCCGACCATCACCCACGTCTTCAACTTCGGCCTGCCGATGAAGGCCGAGGACTACACCCACCGCATCGGCCGCACCGGCCGTGCAGGCCGCGACGGCATTGCCGTCACGTTCGCCGAGTTCCGCGATCGCCGCAAGATCATGGACATCGAGCACTACAGCCGCCAGCAGTTCAAGGCCGAAGTGGTGCCGGGCATGGAACCGCAACAGCGCATGCCGCAATCGCGCCCGCCGCAAGGCGAGTTCCGCGGCGGCCGCGGCGACAATCATTCGCGTGACCGCAAGTTCGGCGGCGGCGGTCATCGCGGTGGCAATGGCGGCGGCTTCGGCGGCGGCAACAGCAACTACGCAGGCGCCAGCGGCTTCAACGACCGCGGCTCGCGTCCCCCGGCACCGCGCGGCGGTGGCTTCGGTGGCCAGAGCCACGGCCATGGCGGCGGTCACAACGCCGGCTTCGGCGGCGGCCGTGACGAAGGCGGCGGCTATGGTCGCAAGCCGGGTTGGGGCGACAGCGCCCCGCGCGGCGGCGGCAATGGTGGTGGCCGTGATTTCGCTCCCCGCGAAGGTTTCGCACCGCGTGAAGGCTTCGCGCCCCGCGGCAATGGCGCAGGCCATGGCGGCCAGGGCAAGGTGTTCGTGCCCCGCGACGCGCAGAAGCGCTCGTTCAAGCCCAGCCGCTGATCCTTGCCGAGCGGCCTGACAGCCGCCTCGCCCCCTCGAAAGCCCGCGCTTCTCACGAACGCGGGCTTTTTCATTTCGGGTTTCCGAGCGGTACGGTGTCGCTTGATTTTGATTGACACCTGAATCGATGAAAAGTAATGTAATGGCGCATTGCTCCCCCGGGTCCGTCCTGCGGCCGCCGGTTCATCGACACCTGCTTTTCGACTTTCGACATGAAAATTGCGATTCTTGGGGGTGGTCATGGCGCCTATGCGGCCGCCGCCGACCTGTCTGAAACCGGCCACGAGGTGCGCCTGTGGCGCCGCGATGCCGCCGCACTGGAGCCCGTCGTCCGCGCCGGCGCGATCACTCTGAAAGACGCCGAAGGCACCCGCGAGGTGCCCATTGCGCTGGCGACCGCCGACATCGGCACTGCCCTGAAGGGCGCCGAGCTGATCGTCATTCCCACGCCCGCCATCGCCCAGCACGACATCGCGCTCGCGATGGCGCCGCATCTGGTCGATGGCCAAGTCGTGTTCCTGCCGCCGGGCACCTTCGGCAGCTACGTGATGGCGAGGACGGTGAAGGAGGCCGGCAGCCGCGCCGACGTCGCCTGGGCCGAGACCGGCACCTTGCCGTACCTCGCGCGCAAGCACGGCGAACGCGAGGTGAACGTCACCATCCGCGCCATCCGCCTGCCGACCGGCGTCTATCCGGCGCGCAAGGAGGCCGACGCGATCGAGGTGATCCGCAAGGCCTACCCGGCCGTGCACGGCTGCGGCGACGCGCTCTCGGGCGCATTGATGAACGCCGGCCCCGTCATCCATCCGCCGCTGATGGTGATGAACGCCGCGCCGCTGCAGCACTTCGAGCGCTGGGACATCCACAACGAAGGCACGCAGCGCGCTGTGCGCGATGTGACCGACCGGCTCGACCAGGAGCGCATCGCCGTGCGCGAAGCCTTCGGGCAGGGCGCGCCGCACTATCCGCTGGCCGACCATTACAACAACGACCAGTGGATGTACGGCGACGCGCACAAGCAGCTCGTGAAGTCGGGCGACTGGCGTGAGAACATCGACCTGCACACGCACCGCTACATCACCGAGGACACCGAACTCGGCCTCGCCTTCCTGGCTTCGGCCGCGCGCCATGCGGGCGTGGATGCGCCCATCGCCCATGGCCTGCTGGCCATCGTCGGCGGCTTTCTCGGCCGCGACCTTCGGCGCGGGCCTCGCACTTTCGAAAGCCTCGGCCTTGCCGGCCTGAGCGCCGCCCAACTCAAGCAGAGGCTGCACGATGGCGAATGAGGCCGTGCTCCCGCGCTTCGCGGCCGTCGGCGCGGGCCGCATGGGACGCGGCATCGCCATCGCGTTCGCCTATGCCGGCCGGCGCATCTCGCTGATCGACCTGCGCCCACGCAGCGACGATGCGTGGCGTCGTTTGCGCGACGAGGCCAGGGCGGAGATCGAAGCCAGCCTTTCGGGTCTCGCCCAGCTTGGCGTGATCGATGCCTCGCAGGTCGAACGCGTCGCCGCGCGTATCGAATTCGTCAACGCTGCCGCCGCACCGCAGGTGCTCGCCGCCGCCGAACTCGTGTTCGAAGGCGTGCCTGAAACCATGGAGGCCAAGCGCGAGGCTTTCGAGCATCTCAACCGCCATTGCCGCGACGACGCCATCCTCACCTCGATCACCAGCAGCATCCTCGTGACGCAGCTGGCCGCACTCGTGCGGCTGCCAGAGCGCTTCCTCAACATGCACTGGCTCAACCCGGCCTACGTGATCCCGGTGGTGGAGCTCAGCTGCCATCCGGGCACCGATGCCACCGTGCTCGCGCGCACCAAAGCGCTGATGGAAGAGATCGGCAAGCTGCCCGTGGTCTGCGGCGCGTCGCCCGGCTACATCGTGCCGCGCCTGCAGGCGCTGGTAATGAACGAAGCCGCGCGAATGATCGAGGAGGGCTCCGCCACAGCCGAGGAGATCGACAAGGCCACGCGCTACGGCCTCGGCCTGCGCTTCGCGGCGCTCGGCGTGGTCGAGTTCATCGACTTCGGCGGCTGCGACATCCTGCATCACGCGAGCCGCGAGATGTCGGCTTCGCTCGATGCCGGCCGCTACACCGCGCCGGCCATCGTCGGGCGCATGGTCGAGCAGGGGCGGCTCGGCCTCAAGAGCGGCAGCGGCTTCTACGATTACGCGGGCCGCGACGTCGCAGCCTACCGGCGCGACGTGCTCTCGCGCACGCTCGGCGAACTGCGGCACGCGGGCCTGTGGCGCGCGCCGGCCGACGAGACCTTGCCATGAGCATCCGCCGCGCCTTTGCCGACCTGTCGGTGGGGCAGGTGCACTTTGCGGAATGCGGCGACCGCAGCGCGCCGGTGGTGCTGCTGCTGCACCAGTCGCCGCGCAGCTGGGCCGAGTACCGCGCCGTGCTGCCGTTGATCGGCGCGCAGCGCCGGGCCATTGCGATGGACACTGCCGGCTTCGGCGACTCCGCGGACGGCGGCGTGCCCGCGAGCATCGCGCAATGGGCGCGCGTGGCGTGCGAACTGCTGGACGTGTTGAACATCGCGCAGGCCGACGTGGTGGGCCACCACACCGGCGGCGTCGTGGCAGTGGAGCTTGCAGCCGCGTTTCCCGATCGCGTGCGCAGCCTGGTGCTGTCGTCGACGCCTTGCACCGACGAAGCTTTTCGCCGCGCGCGTGCGCGGTGCCCGCCCATCGATGAAGTCGCGCCAAGCGAAGATGGCTCCCATCTCGCTGCACTATGGCAGAAGCGCCAGAGCTTCTATCCACCGGGGCGGCCCGAACTGCTCGAAGCCTTCGTGCGCGATGCGTTGAAGGTCGAACGCGTCGAAGAGGGCCATCGCGCCGTCGCGTCGTACCGCATGGAAGAACGCATCGGCCTTGTCGCGCAGCCCACGCTGATCGTGCGCGCCACCGACGATCCGTTCGCTGCGCCGCATGCGGCGCAGCTGCGGCATCACTTGCCGCACGCGCGCATCGTCGACATCGAAGGCGGCATGGTGCCGCTGCCCGATCAGATGCCCGATACCTTCGCGCGCACGGTACTCGACTTTCTGGCGACGCTGCCATGAAGGCCGTGCGCGTCCACGGCTTCGATGCAGTCCCCGTGCTGGAAGAGGTGGCCGATCCCGTCGCAAGGCCGGGCCGCACTATCGTGCGCATGGAAGCCGCGACGGTCGGCCACATCGACCGCACCGTGTGGCGCGGCAGCTTCCTGCGGCATCCGCCGTTGCCTTACACGCCCGGCGTGGAGGCTGCGGGCACCGTCGTCGCGAGCGAACGTTACGACGTCGGCCAGCGCGTGTGGCTGCGCGGCGGCGGACTTGGCACGCTCTTCGATGGCACCTGGTGCGAACTTGTCGATGCGCCCGACGAAGCGTTGGGACTCTTGCCTGACGGCGTTCCGATGACGCTGGGTGCCGCGTTCTTTTCCCCATGCACCTCGGCCTGGGTGGCGCTGCACGACGTCGCGAAGCTGCGGCCCGGTGAACAGGTGCTGGTGACCGGCGCGAGCGGTGCCGTCGGCTCGCTAGTGATGCAGCTGGCAGGCAGCCTGGGCCGCGCAGCGACGGCCGTCGATGCGAATGCCGAAGCACCGCCCGCGGCCAGCGCCGACCTGCTCATCGACACCGTCGGCGGCGACGTCCTTGCGAAAGTCCTGCCCGCGGTGCGTCCCGGTGGGCGCGCGGTGCTGATCGGCTACACCGCCGGCCCGACGCTGCAGCTGGACATTGCACACTTCCTGCAACGCGATGTCGCGCTTCTGCCGCTCAATATGTTCCGGCGTGAATCGGCCGGCCGCGCCGCTGCCCCCGAGTTGCTCGCAAGGCTGGCCGACGGCCGCCTGCATCTGGACGTTCGGCTCTTCGCATTCGACGATGCGGCCGGCGCGCTCGACTGGATTGCGCAACGCGGCCACCGCGGACGGGCTGTTCTCGTGCCTCGCCTTTGACCAGCGAGGCGCGGAGACTCAGTCTTCTTCCGGCCCCTCGACCGGTACGTGCACATGCAGGTCGATCATCTGCCGCAGCGTCTGCTTGAGCTCTTCGGCGCGCCGCAGCCCGAAGGGTTCGAGCACGCGCCGCTCGTGGTCGCGCGCGAGTTCCATCAGATGCTCGACCGCCTTCAGCCCCTTGCGCGTGATGCGCACCAGCGTGATGCGGCGATCACTTTCATGGGGCAGGCGTTCGACCTGTCCGCGCGCTTCCATGCGGTCGAGCAGCCGCGTCACCGTCGGCTGCTTGGTGACAGTCACCTGTGCGAGCTGGCCGATGCTGATCGGCTCGCTGCCCGCAAGCGATGCCATCACGCGCCACTCCGACACGGAGAACCCCTGCTGCCGCGCGACCTCATGGAACTCCGAGGAAATCAATTGGCTGGCCTGTGCCAGCAGCGCCGGCAGGTAGTCGTCGACGAAGCGATGCGATTCGGTGGATGGATCTGGTTCAGCCATGAAGGCACCTCACAGTCGCCGCGGGCACGCGGCTTGCATGTCTAGGGTAATTCATGATTGTGGATACATTCATTTGTCAACATTATAGGAAGCGTGATGTGGCACCTGAAGCGCATCCTCCCACGCGAAGGAAGAAGGACCCCCAATGGCTGAGCGTTCGTTCGTCGAAGAAGTCAAGAAGCTGAGGCTTTCTGGCGGAGATGTCTTTCGTGGCGAGGGCATTCTGGCGGTCACCAAGGCCTTGCTCGAATCCGGAGTTTCCTATGTGGCGGGCTACCAGGGCGCGCCCATCTCGCACCTGATGGATGTGCTGGCCGACGCACAGGACATCCTTGCCGAGCAGGGTATCCGCTTCGAGAACAGTGCAAGCGAAGCCACTGCTGCCGCCACGCTTGCGGCGTCGGTCAACTACCCCTTGCGCGGCGCCGTCACCTTCAAGGCCACCGTGGGCACCAACGTGGCTTCCGACGCGTTGGCCAACCTGGCGTCGGGCGGCGTGACCGGCGGCGCGCTCATCATCGTGGGCGAGGACTACGGCGAGGGCTCGTCGATCATGCAGGAGCGCAGCCATGCGTTCGCCATGAAGTCGCAGATCTGGCTGCTCGACCCGAGGCCCAACCTGCCGAGCATCGTCGATGCGGTGAAGCAGGGCTTCGATCTCTCCGAAGCCAGCAACACGCCCGTGATGCTGCAGCTGCGCATCCGCGCTTGCCATGTGCACGGCCACTTCATCGCCGGCGACAACAAGCGCGCGAAGTTCACGCTGAAGGACGCGCTCGAGAATCCACAACGCGACGTCGGGCGCATCGTGCTGCCGCCCGCGAGCTTCGTGCACGAGCAGGAGAAGGTGCGGGACCGCTGGCCCGCGGCCGTGCGCTTCATCGAGGAGCGCCAGCTCAACGAATTCTTCTCCGAAGACGCCGACGACATCGGCATCATCGTGCAGGGCGGCAGCTACAACACGCTGCTGCGCGCACTCGAGCGGCTCGGCCTGGCCGACGTGTACGGCAACACGCAGGTGCCGCTCTACGTGATGAACGTGGCCTACCCGGTCATCGAGAGCGAGGTGATCCGCTTCTGCGAAGGCAAGCGCGCAGTGCTGGTCGTGGAAGAGGGCCAGCCCAACTTCGTCGAGCAGAACCTCGCGACCATCCTGCGCCAGGCCGGCTCCACCACCGCGCTGCATGGCAAGGACATGCTGCTCGTGGCCGGCGAGTACACCGCATCCGAACTGCTGAAGGGCGCACGCAGCTTCTGCGAGCGCTACGACCGGCTCGCGCCGCTGCCGGTGCCCGCCCCCGTGCGCAAGGTGATCCCTCTGGTGGAGGTCGCAGCGATCGGCGTCGATGCCGCGCCCGAGCCCGCACTGCCGTCCACGGCGCTGGGTGAAGTGGTCCACGCCCGTCCACCGGGCTTCTGCACCGGCTGCCCCGAGCGCCCCATCTTCAGCGCCATGAAGCTGGTCGAGCGCGAACTGGGCCCGCACCACGTGAGCGCAGACATCGGCTGCCACCTGTTCTCCATACTGCCGCCCTTCAACATCGGCAACACCACCATGGGCTACGGCCTCGGCGGCGCAGGTGCTTCCGCGCTCAACGCGCCGGCCGGCAAGCGCGCGATCTCGATGATGGGCGACGGCGGCTTCTGGCACAACGGCCTTACCAGCGGCGTGGCCAACGCGGTCTTCAACAAGAGCGACAACCTCACCATCGTCGTCGACAACAACTACACCTCGGCCACGGGCGGGCAGGACATCCTCTCGTCGAACGCCGTCAACAAGACGCGCAGCACCGGCCACGAAATCGAGCGCGCCGTGCGCGGCGTGGGCGTCGAGTGGGTCAAGACATTGCGCCGAACCTACGACGTCGCCGGCATGCGCGATGCGCTGAAAGAAGCGCTCACCACCAAGACCCGGGGCCCGAAGGTGCTGATCGCCCAGTCGGAATGCATGCTCAACAAGCAACGCCGCGAGAAGCCGCTGGTACGCAAGGCCATCGCCGACGGCAAGCGCATGGTGCGCGAGAAGTTCGGCGTCGACGCCGACACCTGCACCGGCGACCACTCGTGCATCCGCTTGTCGGGCTGCCCGTCGCTGTCGATCAAGCCCAACCCCGATCCGCTGCGCACCGACCCGGTCGCGACCGTGCTCGACAGCTGCGTGGGTTGCGGCGTGTGCGGCGAGGTTTCGCACGCCGCCGTGTTGTGCCCCTCGTTCTACAAGGCGCAGATCGTGAGCAACCCGAGCCGCTGGGACCTGCTGCGCGAGCGTGTGCGCGCTGCCGTCATCGGCTGGCTGCAGCGCGGCGAGGCTCGTCGCCGTGAAGCCTATGCCTTCTGAATGAGTCCCTCCATGCAAAGCGAAGACATTGCGTCGAAGTGCCAGGGATGCCGCGGAACCGGCTTTGCCGGGCCGCAGGTATCGGCCCCGGTAGGGGGTTGGCGGCTACACGAAGTGAGCAAGACTGGGGGGGAGCCATGAGCCCGATCAAGATCGCGATCCTCGCCATGGGCGGGGAGGGAGGCGGCGTTCTGGCCGACTGGATCGTCGACATGGGCGAGGCCAATGGCTACGTGGCGCAGACCACGTCGGTGCCAGGCGTGGCGCAGCGCACGGGCGCAACCATCTACTACGTCGAGCTCTATCCGAGCGCGCAGGCCGAGGCGGACGGCGGCCGACCCGTGCTCGCATTGATGCCATTGCCGGGCGATGTCGACGTGGTGCTGGCGTCGGAGCTTATGGAGGCCGGACGCGCAGTTCAGCGCGGGCTGGTCACGAACGACCGCACCACGCTGATCGCCTCCACGCACCGCGTGTTCTCGATCGCGGAGAAGAGTGCGCTGGGTGACGGCCGCGTCGACAGCGACCAGTTGCTCGCGCACACGGCGCGGGCCGCCAAGCGCTTCATCCGCTTCGACATGGCACAGGCGGCCGAGGCTTCGGGCAGCGTGATCAGCGCTGTGCTCTTTGGTGCGTTGGCAGGATCAGGCGTGCTGCCGTTCAGCCGTGCGCAGTTCGAGGCGACGATCGAACGCGGCGGCGTAGGTGTGAAGCCCAGCCTCAAGGCCTTCGGTGCCGCATTCGCCCGCGCGCAGGGCGGCGACGACGGCGAGCCGGTGAAAGAGGCCCCGCTCGCCACGCCGGCACCGCAACCCCGCCACCCGGCCGTGCGTGCCTTGGTCGAGCGCGTACAGCGTGACTTTCCGGCTGCCGCGCAAGACTTCCTGCTCGAAGGCGTGCGCCGCCTCATCGACTACCAGGACCCGGCCTACGCCGGCCTGTACCTCGACCGCATGGCGGCCTTGCCGGCCGGCGACCACCGGCTGCTGCGTGAAACCGCGCGCCATCTTGCGCTCTGGATGTCCTACGAAGACACCGCCCGCGTCGCGGCCCTGAAGACCCGCGCGACCCGCTTCGAGCGCGTGCGAGGCGAGGCGCGGGTGCAGCCGGGCCAGGTGCTGGCCATCAACGAATACATGCACCCACGCCTGCAGGAAATCTGCGAGACGCTGCCGGGTGGCATCGGCCGCTGGCTCATGGATTCGACGCTGCCGAAGAAGCTCGTCGAGCGCTTCACGCAGCACGGCCGCGTGATCCGGACCAGCTCGCTGCGCGGCTACCTGATGTTGCGCACGGTGGCAGCCATGAAGCGCTGGCGCCTGTCGACGATGCGCTATGCCGAAGAGAACCGCCGCATCGAGGAATGGCTGCAGCGCATCGCCGCGACTGCGCAGCGCAACCCGGAGCTCGCCGTCGAACTCGCGCAGTGCCAGCGGCTCGTGAAGGGCTACAGCGACACGCACGAGCGCGGCGTTCGCAACTACGACACCGTGATGCGTGCCGTCGAGCGCGCCGGCGCGGGGCTGGCACCGGCCACGCTGCGCGAACTGCGCGACGCGGCACTGGCCGACGAACACGGCCACAAGCTGCAGGCTGCACTGGCGCTGCACGCACTGGCCTGACGAAGAGACAACGAAGATGACCGCACCCTCCGCCATCCTCTCGCTGCGCGTCGTCGAAGCGCGGGCATTGAATCCGCTGATCCGCATGCTGCGCCTGCGCGCCGAAGACGGCCGCGCGCTGCCAGGCTTCGCGGCCGGCTCCCACATCCGCGTGCAGGTGTCGCTGCCCGATGGCAAGACCGACTGGCGCCATTACTCGCTCATCAACTTCGCGACCGCGCGCAACGCCACCAACGCACCAACCGAGTACGTGATCGCCGTGCGCAAGGAGGCCGAAGGCCGTGGCGGCTCGCGCTTCATGCACGAGCAGCTGAAAGAAGGCGATACGGTCGCCATCGAGGCGCCGAAGAACGACTTTCCGCTGCACACCGGTCCCGGCGGCACCGTGCTGGTGGCGGGTGGTATCGGCGTCACGCCGCTTGCCACCATGGCCGCGCGCCGCCGCGCCGAAGAGGTGCCGGTGCGAATGCACTACGCCGGCCGCAGCCGCGAGCTGATGGCCTTCCTGCCCGAGCTGCAGGCGCTGCTCGGCGAAGACCTGCGCGTGCACGCCGATGCCGAAATCGGTGCGCCTCTCGACATCGACGCGCTGCTCGACGGCGTGCCCGCTGGCGACCGCCTCTATGTCTGCGGCCCCAAGGTCATGCTGGACGCCGTGCTGGCCCGCACCCAGGCGCGCGGCTGGGAGCACGACCGCGTGCACTTCGAACTCTTCACCGAGCCGGTCGCGGAAGCGGGCGACCAGCCCTTCGAGGTGGAACTCGCCCAGTCGGGCCAGCGCTTCACAGTGCCGGCCGACCAGAGCATCCTCGATTGCCTGATCGAGCACGGCTGCGACCCGATGTTCGACTGCAAGCGCGGCGAATGCGGCGTGTGCGCCGTGCCCGTCATCGAAGGCGAGATCGAGCATCGCGACTACGTGCTCACCGCCCGCGAGAAAGCGGCCGGCAACGTCATCCAGATCTGCATCTCGCGCGCCAAAGGTGCGCGCCTGGTGCTCGACCTCTGAAGGAGCCACGAGAACCATGCCTTCATACCGAGACAACCCTGAAGCCGTCCGCGCGCTGGTGCGCAACGACCAGGTGCACCGCGATCTGTACACCAGCCAGGAACTGTTCGAGCTGGAGCAGGAGCACTTCTTCGCCAACACCTGGAACTATGTCGGCCACGAGAGCCAGCTGCCGAAGCCCGGCGACTGGATCAGCAACGAGATCGCCGGTCGTCCGCTGATCGTCGTTCGCCACGCCGACGGCAGCGTGCGCGCGATGATGAACCGCTGCGCGCACAAGGGCTCGCGGCTGGTGAACGGACCTTGCGGCAACACCGGCAAGTTCTTCCGCTGCCCGTACCACGCCTGGACCTTCAAGACCGACGGCTCGCTGCTGGCCATTCCGCTGAAGACCGGCTACGAGAACACCGAACTGCACGCGTGCGAATCGGCCAAGGGCCTGACGACGCTGAAGCACGTGCGCAGCCACCGCGGCTTCATCTTCGTGAAGATCAACGACGCCGGGCCGGACTTCGACGACTACTTCGGCGACTCGCTGAGCTCCATCGACAACATGGCCGACCGTTCGCCCGAGGGCGAACTCGAGATCGCGGGCGGCTGCCTGCGCTTCATGCACCAGTGCAACTGGAAGATGTTCGTCGAGAACCTCAACGACACCATGCACCCCATGGTGGCGCACGAATCCTCGGCCGGAACCGCCAAGCGCATGTGGGCCGACAAGCCCGCCGACGAGCCCAAGCCCATGGCGGTCGAGCAGTTCGTGCCTTTCATGTCCGACTACAAGTTCTTCGAGGACATGGGCATCCGCACCTACGACAACGGCCACAGCTTCACGGGCGTGCACTTCAGCATCCACAGCAAGTACAAGGCGATCCCGGCCTATGACGACGCCATGAAGGCGCGCTACGGCGAGGAAAAAACCGCGCAGATCCTCGGCATGGCGCGCCACAACACGGTGTACTACCCGAACCTCACGATCAAGGGCGCGATCCAGGCGATCCGCGTGGTCAAGCCGATCTCGGCCGACAGGACGCTGATCGAGAGCTGGACCTTCCGCCTCAAGGGCGCGCCGCCCGAGCTGCTGCAGCGCACCACCATGTACAACCGGCTCATCAACTCGCCGTTCTCGGTGGTGGGGCATGACGACCTGCAGGCCTACCGCGGCATGCAGGCAGGCCTGCATGCGAGCGGCAACGAGTGGGTGAGCCTGCATCGCAACTACGACCCGTCGGAGCTGAAGGGCGGAGAGATCACCACGGGCGGAACCAACGAGCTGCCGATGCGCAACCAGTACCGCGCATGGGTCCAGCGCATGACGGAGACCATGTGATGGCCGGCATCGAAGTCACCCGCCAGGTCCTGATCGATTTCGTCGTGAACGAAGCGCACCTGCTCGACACGCGCCGCTACGAGGAGTGGAACGCACTCTTCACCGACGATGCCTTCTACTGGGTGCCGCTGGTTCCCGACCAGGAAGACGGCCTCAACCACACCTCGCATCTCTACGAGGACAAGCTGCTGCGCGAACTGCGCATCGAGCGCCTCAAGAGCCCGCGCGCCTTCTCGCAACAGCCGCCGAGCCGCTGCCACCACCTGCTGCAGGTTCCGGTGGTCGAGCAATTCGACGCCGAGGCCAACCGCTTCGTGGTGCGCACTGGATTCCACTACACCGAATCGCAGGGCGACGAGCTTCAGTTCTACGTCGGCACCTTCTTCCATCACCTCACGGTGCAGGACGGCGCGCTGCGCATGACGCTCAAGCGCGTCAACCTGCTCAACTGCGACGCGGCGCTGCCAGCCGTGCAGCTTTTCATCTAGGGACGCGATGACACACGCCACCGTCCATCAAGTCTTCGCGGCCACCGCGGTGCGCACGCCGCGGGCCGATTTCCTGTTCACCGAATCGGTGACCGCGGCTGCCTACGGTATTTCAGCCGGCGCCATTCGCTGGGGCGAGGCCGCGGCCGAGGTCGAGCGTCTGCGCGCGGCCTATGCGCAAGCCGGGTACGGACACGGCCACCGTGTCGGGATGCTGCTGGAGAATCGCCCCGCATTCCTCTTCCACTGGTTCGCGTTGAACGCCCTGGGCGTGAGCGTGGTGCCGATCAACGCCGAGATGCGCTCGGCGGAACTGATCTATTTGATCGGCCACAGCGAAATCGGCCTGGCCGTGACGCTGCCTGAACGTGCCGGCGACCTGCGCGCTGCGGCTGCGCAGGCCGGCGTGGCCTTCGAGACGATGGGGCCCGACGACGCGGTGCCCAGCGCGAAGACGATTGCACCGCGAGCCCATGAGCGCATCGGCGTCGACACCGAATGCGGCCTGCTCTACACCTCGGGCACCACCGGGCGCCCCAAGGGCTGCATCCTGAGCAATGCCTACTTCCTGCGCGCCGGCGAGTGGTACGCCGCGCTCGACGGTGTCTGCAGCATCCGGCCCGACGCCGAGCGCGTCATCACGCCGCTGCCGCTCAACCACATGAACGCGATGGCGTTCTCCACCATGGTGGTGCTGGTCGCGGGCGGCTGCCTGGTGCAGCTCGACCGCTTCCATCCGAAGACCTGGCTGGCCAGCGCGCGCGAAAGCGGCGCGACCATCGTGCATTACCTCGGCGTGATGCCGGCGATGCTCCTGTCGGCCAGCGCGTCTGCGGCCGACAGGGAGCATGCAATCCGCTGGGGCTTCGGCGCTGGTGTGGACCGCAAGAACCACGCACCTTTCGAAGAGCGCTTCGGCTTCCCATTGGTCGAGGCCTGGGCCATGACCGAGACCGGTGCGGCCGCCTGCATCATGGCAAATCGCGAGCCGCGGCTCGTGGGCACCAGCTGCTTCGGCCGGCAGGAGGACTTTGTCGAGATCCGCCTGGTGGGTGAAGACGGCGATGAAGTCGGCGTCGATGCACCCGGCGAGTTGCTGGTGCGTTCGGCCGGCAGCGACCCGAAGCGTTATTTCTTCTCGGGCTACCTGAAGGACGACGACGCCACGCGCGAAGCCTGGGCCGGCGGCTGGTTCCACACCGGCGACCTCGTGCGCCGCGATGCCGAAGGCAACTTCTTCTTCGTCGACCGCAAGAAGAACGTGATCCGCCGCAGCGGCGAGAACATCTCGGCCGTCGAAGTGGAGAGCGTGCTCAACCAGCACCCGGCGGTGAAGGCGTCCGCCGTGGCCGCCACGCCTGACGCGGTGCGCGGCGACGAGGTGCTGGCCTGCATCGTGGTGCGCGAAGGCGCCGATGCATCGCAGCGCGAGCAGCTCGCCGCCAGCATCGTCGAGCATGCGCTCGCGCAGCTGGCCTACTACAAGGCGCCGGGCTACGTGGCCTTCGTTGATGCGCTGCCGCTCACGCCGTCGCAGAAGATCCAGCGTGGCCAGCTGCGCGAGATGGCGCAGTCGCTGCCGGGGCAGAGCCATTGCATCGACACGCGCGCGATGAAAAAGAGGCAGGCATGACGAAGCAGCGGCTCTCCTACGAAGGCGTTGCGGTGGCCGTGCCGGTCACGGTGCCTTATGTGCGCTACTCCACGCGCACCGCGCACTGGTTCATCGGGCAGGCCATCGAGGCGCTGGTCGAAGCCAGCGGCGTGGCCAAGGAACAGATCGACGGCCTCTGCCTGAGCAGCTTCTCGCTCGCGCCCGACACGGCCGTGGGCGTCACGCAGCACCTGGGCCTGTCGCCGCGCTGGCTCGACCACGTGCCCACGGGCGGCGCCTCGGGCGTGATGTGCCTGCGCCGCGCGGCGCGCGCCGTGCAGGCGGGCGATGCCGACATCGTGGCCTGCGTGGGCGCCGACACCAACCACGTCGACTCCTTCCGCCAGACGCTCGGCAGCTTCAGCAACTTCGCGCGCGATGCGAGCTACCCCTACGGCTCGGGCGGGCCGAACTCGATCTTCGCGTTCATCACCGCCAACTACATGCGCACCTACGGCGCGAAGCGCGAGGACTTCGGCCGTATCTGCGTGGACCAGCGCACCAATGCGCTCGGCAACCCGAACGCGATGTTCAAGAAGCCGCTCACGCTCGACGAGTACATGGCCGCGCGGCCGATCTCGGACCCGATCCATCTTTTCGACTGCGTGATGCCCTGCGCCGGTGCCGATGCCTTCCTCGTGATGAGCGAGGAGCGCGCGCGAGACCTCGGTCTTGCGCACGTGGTGATCCGCGGCGCCATCGAGCGCCACAACGCCTATGCCGAAGACCCGGTGATGGTGCAGGGCGGCTGGCGCAAGGACCGCGACGACCTCTACGCGCAGGCCGGCGTCCAGCCCGCGGAACTCGACTTCGTGCAGACCTACGACGACTATCCCGTCATCGTGATGATGCAGTTCGAGGATCTGGGCTTCTGCGAGAAGGGCGAGGGCCCGGCCTTCGTGCAGTCGCACACGATGACCTTCGACGGCAGCTTTCCGAACAACACGAGCGGGGGGCAGCTCTCGGCCGGGCAGGCCGGTGCAGCGGGCGGCTTCCTCGGCATGGTCGAGGCGATCCGGCAGCTCACGGACCAAGCCGGACAACGCGCTGTGCCGAACGCCCGGCTGGGCCTCGTCGCCGGCTTCGGCATGGTCACTTACGACCGCTGCCTGTGCACAGGCGCCGTCATTCTCGGGAGATCGGCATGACGATGCCCCTGATGCGCCCCCCGCGCAAGAACCCGGTGCTGCGCACCCGGCAGATGAACCTGCCGCCCGGCGCGCGCGGCCGCGTGGCGCTCGGCCTCACGGCGGCCGCCGCCGAAGGCCGCTTCGAACTGCAGACCTGCGAAGACTGCGGCACGGTGCAGTACCCGCCGCGCGAGGTCTGCCACAAGTGCCTTTCGGCCGCACTGCGCTGGCGGCAGCAAAGCGGCGAGGGCGAGCTGCTCGGCAGCACCACGCTGCACCACAGCAACGACCTGTTCTTCCGCGAGCGGCTGCCCTGGCGGCTGGGCCTGGTGCATCTGGATGCCGGCCCGACGCTCATGGTCCACCTGCATGGCGAGGTCGGCGATGCGCCTGAGCGTGTGCGTGTCGGCGCCCGGCTCGATCGAGCCGGGCAGGCCGTTCTCATTGGTTTTCCGATTGAAGGGAGTCCCCATATGGCCGACGACAAGATGCTGCGCGAGATGACCAGCGACCCAAAGTTCCGCAAGGTGCTGGTGACCGACGGGAAGACCGAGACCGGCCAGGCCATCGTGCGTGCGCTGGTCAAGGCCGGCGCAGACATCGTCTGGGTCGGCCATGCCGAGCCGTGGAAGAAGATGGGCGATGGGCTTGACGACATCTCGGTGCTGCCGCAAGTCACGCTGGTGCCGCTGGACCTGACCAACGGCCGGCAGGTGACCGAGCTCGCGGGCTCCATCGGCGGCAAGGTCGACATCGTGATCAACAACGCGGAGGTGCACCGCACTTTCGGCATTGGCGCGCGCCGCGGCACCGACGTGGCCAAGGCCGAGATGGACATCAACTACTTCGGTCTGCTGCGCCTCGCGCAGGAGTTCGGCCCCGCGCTCAAGGGCCGCTCGGCCGACGGCGCCACGGGCGCGACCGCGTGGGTCAACCTGCTGTCGATCTACGCGCTCAGCAACTTCCCGCCGCACGGCACCTTCAGCGCTTCGAAAGCGGCGGCGCACTCGCTCGCACAGTGCCTGCGCGCCGAGATGCGGCCGGCCGGCATCCGCGTGATCAATGTGTTCCCGGGCCCCATCGACGACGAATGGAACCAGCACACGCCGCCGCCCAAGCTGGCACCCACCGCGCTGGCCAATGCCATCGTCAAGGCACTGCGCGACGGCGTCGAGGACGTGTATCCCGGCGACGTGGCGCAGGAATGGCTGGAACGCTGGCGAGACAACCCGAAGGTGCTCGAACGCGAACTCGCGGCGGGCGGCTGAGACAGGAGCCAAACGAATGAGCACGACAACCGAACTGATGTCCACCGCAGAAATCCTCGGCGGCCTCGTGACCGCGATGGCCAGCGGCCGCATCCGCGTGATCGACCTCACGCAGACGCTGACGCCCGAGTTCCCGCAGATCGCGCTGCCGCCCGAGATGGGGCAGTGCTGGCCCTTCCGCATCGAGGAAGTGTCGAAGTACGACGAGCGCGGCCCGGGCTGGTACTGGAACAATTTTTCCTGCGGCGAGCACACCGGAACGCACTTCGACGCGCCCATCCACTGGATCTCGGGCCGCGACCTGCCGAACAACTCGGTCGACACCATTCCCGTGCAGCACTTCGTGGCGCCGGCCTGCGTGATCGATTGTTCGCCGCAGGTGAAGGACGACCCCGACTATCTGCTGACCCTGGAAGACATCGAGGCCTACGAGGCGGCGCATGGCCGCATTCCCAAGGGCGCGTGGGTGCTGATGCGCACCGACTGGTCCAAGCGCACCGACCCCGAGGCCTACCAGAACTTCGACGAAACCGGACAGCACACGCCCGGCCCGAGCACCGAGGCCGTGCGCTTCCTGGTCGAGCAGCGCGACGTGCTGGGTTTCGGCTCCGAGGCCATCGGCACCGATGCCGGGCAGGGCTATCACCTGCGCCCGCCGTACCCGTGCCACTACTACATGCACGGCGCGGGGCGCTACGGGCTGCAGTGCCTGAGCAACCTCGACCTGCTGCCGCCGTCGGGCGCGGTGCTGATCTGCCCGCCGCTGAAGATCGAGAAGGGCAGCGGCAGTCCGCTGCGGGTGCTGGCGCTGGTGGGGGCATCGGCATGAGCGGCGCGGCACCCAAGGTCGCGGCGGTCACTGGCGGCAGCGCCGGCATCGGCAAGGCTATCTGCGAAGACCTGCTCGCGCAGGGCTACGAGGTGGTCTCGCTCGCGCGCCGCAAGGCCGAGATCGGCCATCCGAAGCTGCACAGCCTCGAGGTCGACCTGAGCGACCGCGCCGCCACGGGCGAAGCGGTGCGCGAACTGGTCGAACGCTTTGCGCCGACCACCATCGTCCACAACGCCGGCGTCATACGCGCCGCGCTGCTGCCCGACGTGAAGCTCGACGACCTCGATGCGCTGGTCGACCTGCACCTGGGCTGCGCGATCCAGTTGGTGCAGGGCGCATTGCCCGCGATGCGCGCACAGCGCTTCGGCCGCGTGGTGCTGCTGTCGTCGCGCGCTGCGCTGGGCCTGGCCACGCGCACCAGCTATTCGGCCACCAAGGCCGGCATGCTGGGCATGGCGCGCACCTGGGCGCTGGAACTTGCTGCGGACGGCATCACGGTGAACGTGGTGGCACCGGGTCCGATCCGCACCGACATGTTCTACGACGTGGTCGAGGCCGGCAGCGAGAAGGAACGCGCGCTCGCCGCCTCGGTACCGGTCAGGCGCCTCGGCGAATCGGCCGATGTGGCACGCGCCGTGCGTTTCTTCGCCGATGCCGACAGCAGCTTCGTCACCGGCCAGGTGCTGTACGTGTGCGGCGGTACCAGCGTCGGCAGCCTGGCCCTCTGAATTCTTCTTTCGCTTTTCCACGTTCATCCCAAACCATCCCTGGAGCATCGCCATGAAAGTCCTGAACCGAATTCGCACACTCGCGGCCATTGCCGCGGGCCTCGGCGCGCTGAGCGCCGCGGGCGCATGGGCCGCCGATCTCAAGGTCGGCTTCATCACCTCGATGTCGGGACCGGTGTCTTCGCTCGGCATTCCCTACGACAAGGGCATGAAAGCCGCGCTGGCCTACAAGTCCGAAGTCGGCGGTCGCAAGGTGCAGGTGATCCAGCTCGACGATGCGTCCGACCCGTCCACGGCCGCGCGCAATGCGCGCAAGCTGATCGAGGAAGACAAGGTCGACGTCATCATCGGGACGGCCGGCGCACCCGGCTCGCTGGCCATTGCCGGCGTGGCGCGCGAGACGAAGACACCGCTGATCTCCATCGCCAATGCCGACCTGACCGGCGAGGACGGCGCCTGGATGGTGACGCTGCCGCAGCCCGCACCGTTGATGATGGGTGCGATGGTCGAGAAGATGAAGCAGGCCGGCGTGAAGACGGTGGCCTACATCGGCTACTCCGACGCCTGGGGCGACCTGGTCTACGACGCGCTCATGAAATCGGCGCCCACGGCCGGCATCAAGGTCGTGTCGAACGAGCGTTATGCGCGCAGCGATTCGTCGGTGGCCGGCCAGGTGCTGAAGATCGTGGCGCTGCGCCCCGACGCGGTGATTACCGGTGCCTCGGGCACGCCCGGTGCGTTGCCGTACCTCGCGCTGACCGAGCGTGGCTACAAGGGAAGGATCTACGGCATGCACTCGCTGATCAACCCCGACTTCATCCGCGTCGGCGGTTCGTCGGTCGAAGGCCTGCTGGCGCCCACGGGCCCGGTGGTGGTGGCCGAGCAGCTGCCCGACAACAACCCGATGAAGAAGATCGCGATGGACTTTCGCGCTGCCTACCAGAAGGCCAACGGCGCGGCGCCCACTGATACCTTCTCGGCCTACAGCTTCGATGCGTGGCTGATCTATCTCGATGCTGCGCAGCGTGCGCTGGCCAGCAAGGCTGAGCCCGGCACGCCGCAATTCCGGCTGGCGCTGCGTGATGCCATCGTGAGCACCAAGGAGCTGGTGGGCACGCATTCGGTCTACAACTTCAAGCCCACTGATCGCTATGGCTCGGATGATCGCTCGCGCGTCGTCGTGAAGCTCGAAAAGGGTCAATGGAAGCTGGTGCCCTGAGATGAAGAACAAGCTAGCCCACATCCTTGGCGCCACAGTGCTTGCTCTGGCAGCTTCGCAGGCCATGGCGGCTGACCTGAAGATCGGCTTCATCAGCTCGCTCTCGGGTCCGGTGGCTGCGCTCGGCATTCCGTACGAGAAGGGCATCCGCGCTGCCATTGCCGAGCATCCCGAGATCGCCGGCCGCAAGGTCCAGCTGATCGTGCTCGACGACGCGTCAGACCCCACCACCGCCGGCCGCAACGCACGCAAGCTGGTGACCGAAGACAAGGTCGACGTGCTCATAGGAACCTCCGGCGTGCCAGGTGCGATGGCCATCGCAGCGGTGGCCAAGGAACTGAACACACCGTTGATCTCGCCCACGCCGGTCACCATCGCCGGCCCCGAGGGCGCGTGGACGGTGACGGTGTCGCAGCCATTCCCGCTCATGGTCGCGGGCGTGGTCGACCGCATGCAGAAGTCCGGCGTGAAGACGGTCGCCTTCATCGGCTTCTCCGACGCACTGGGCGACCTGGCCTACGACTCGCTCGTGAAGAGCGCCGATGCTGCCGGCATCAAGGTGGTGGCCAACGAGCGTTATGCGCGCAGCGATTCCTCGGTGGCCGGGCAGGTGCTGAAGATCGTCGCGGCTCGACCCGACGCCGTGTTCGCGGGCAATTCCGGCACGCCCGGTGCGTTGCCTTACATCGCACTGGCCGAGCGCGGTTACAAGGGAAAGATCTATGGCACGCACGGCCTCATCAACGCCGACTTCGTGCGCGTGGGCGGCGCCTCCGTCGAAGGCCTGCAGGTGCCCAGCGGCCCGGTGCTGGTGGCCGACCAGTTGCCCGACAGCAACCCCATCAAGAAGGTGTCGATGGGCTTTCGCAACGCCTACCAGAAAGTGAACGGCGCGGTGCCGACCGACGCCTTTTCTTCCTACACCTACGACGCCTACCTGCTGCTGGCGGATGCCGCCTCGCGCGCCAAGGGCGAGCCCGGCACACCGCAATACCACACCGCCCTGCGCGACGCCATCGTGAGCACCAAGGAGCTGGTGGGTACGCACGGCATCTACACCTTCAAGCCCGGCGATAGCTATGGCTCCGACCGGCGCGGCGTGGTGATCGTGCAGATGAACAGGGGGCAGTGGAAGCTGGTTCCCTGAAAAAAGACCCGGGCCCACGTCGATGACCAGCTATCGCCACTATCCCGAACGCGTCGCCGCCCTCGTGCAGCACGACCGCGTGCACCGCGACCTGTACCTGAGCGAGGAGATCTTCGCGCTCGAGCAGGAGCGCCTGTTCGCGAACAGCTGGGTCTTCCTCGGCCATGCGAGCCAGGTGCCCGAGCCCGGCGACTTCGTGGCGCAGGACATCGCGGGCCGGCCGCTGCTGATGGTGCGGCAGCCCGACGGCGCGGTGCACGTGCTCTACAACCGCTGCGCCCACAAGGGCACGCAACTGGTGACGGACGAGAGCGGCAACACCGGCCGCTTCTTCCGCTGCCCGTATCACGCGTGGACCTACAAGCTCGACGGCGCGCCGCTCGGCGTACCGTTGAAGAACGGCTACGAGGGCACGCAGCTCAAGGCGTGCGAGTCGGGGCAGGGGCTGTCGGTGGTGAGGCACGTGAAGGTGTACCGCGACTTCGTGTTCGTGCGCCTCTCCGACACGGGGCCATCGTTCGATGACTACTTCGGCGAGGTGCTGGGTGCCATCGACAACATGGTCGACCGCTCGCCTGAGGGCAATCTCACCGTGGGCGGTGGCGTGCTGCGCAACATCGTCCACTGCAACTGGAAGATGTACCTCGAGAACATCAACGACACGGTGCACCCGATGTCCACGCACGAGTCGGCCACCAAGGCGGCCGAGGCGCTGTGGGAAGGCCACGCGCCCACGGACCCCAAGCCGATGGCGATGGAGCAGATCCTGCCCTTCGGCTCGGGCTACGAGTTCTTCGACAAGATGGGCGGGCGCGTGTTCGCCAATGGCCACAGCGTGCTGGGCGTGAACTTCAGCATCCACTCCAACTATGCGCAGCTGCCGGAGTACGAGGCCGCGATGCAGGCGGCGCACGGCATTGGGCGCGCCACCGAAATTCTGCAGAGATCGCCGCAGAACTCCGTTCTTTATCCGAGCCTGTCGGTCAAGGGCTCGCCGCAGGCCATCCGCGTGATCCGTCCGCTGGCCGCCGGCCGCACGCTGATCGAGGCGTGGAGCTTCCGCGCGGCCGGCGCACCCGCGCTGCTGTTCGAGCGCGCCATGAGCTACAACCGGCTTGTTTTCTCACCGATGTCGGTGGTGGCGCACGATGACGTGCACCTGTTCGAGAGCATCCAGCAGGGCCTGCGCGCGGGCGGCAACGAATGGGTGAGCCTGCACCGCAACTTCGATGCGGCCGAGCTCGCGCAGTCGACCATCACCACCAACGGCACCAACGAGCTGCTCATGCGCAATCAATTCCGCGCCTGGGCGAAGTCGATGTCGGTGGAGGCCGCGCCATGACCGTTCCGCGCGATTTCGCCGCCCACGAAGCGGCCCTGCTCGACGAGCGGCGCTTCGACGACTGGCTGGCGCTCTTTGCCGACGACGGCCACTACTGGGTGCCGCTGCTCGGCGCTGCGCAGGCCGATCCGTTCTCGCACAACTCGCTGGCCTATGAAGACCGGCTGCTGCTGCAGTTGCGCGTGGAGCGCCTCAAGAGCCCGCGCGCGCATTCGCAGCATCCAGCCAGCCACAGCCAGCACGTGCTGCAGCCCTCGCGCATCGAGCACGAGAACGCCGATGAAGCGCGCCTGCGCACGCCATTCCTGTACGTCGAAGCGCGAGGCGAATCCCAGATCCTGCTGAGCGGCACCGCGCGCCATCACCTCGTTCGCACGCCGGCCGGCTGGCGCATCCGCGAGAAGCGCATCGACCTGCTCAACGCCACGCGTGCGTTGCCGGCCATCCAGTTGTTCATCTGAGTTACCTGTCCATTCCAACCATCCTCACCGGAGCTACGACATGAAGAGCCTGATGCAGACCTTGACGCGCGGTGCACTCGCCGCGGCGCTGATTGCCTGTGGTGTTGGGAGCGCGCTGGCGGCCGACCTCAAGGTCGGTCTCAGCGTGTCGCTCTCAGGGCCGAATTCCTCGCTGGGCGTGCCCTATGCCAAGGGCATGCAGGCCGCGCTGGCGTACAAGCCGGAGGTGAACGGCCGCAAGGTCCAGCTCATCGTGCTGGACGACGGCTCCGACCCGACCACGGCCGGGCGCAACGCGCGCAAGCTGATCGAGGAGGACAAGGTCGACGTGCTCATGGGCACCTCGGGCGTGCCCGCCGCCATCGCGATGGCGCAGGTTGGCAAGGAAGCGAAGACGCCGATGATCGGCCTCACGCCCATCTTGCTCGACCCGAACGACAACCCCTGGGTCATGACCGTGGCCCAGCCCACGCAATTGATGATCGATGCGGTCGTCGAGCGCATGAAGCGCAACAACGTGAAGACGGTGGGCTACATCGGCTTCTCCGATGCCTGGGGCGACCTGGTCTACAACGCACTGACGAAGGCCGCGCCCGAGGCCGGCATCAAGGTGGTGAGCAACGAGCGCTATGCGCGCGCCGACGCGTCGGTGACGGGGCAGGTGCTGAAGATCGTGGCGCTGCGGCCCGATGCGGTGATGACCGGCGGCGCCGGAACGCCGGGCGCACTGCCGTTCCTCGCATTGCAGGAGCGCGGCTTCAAGGGTGGCGTGTACGGCCAGCACGGCTTGATCAACCCCGACTTCGTGCGGGTGGTCGGCGCGGCCGGCCAGAACGCGCTGATGCCCACCGGCCCGGTGATCGTGGCCGAGCAATTGCCCGACAACTACCCGACCAAGAAGATCGCGACCGAGTTTCGCGCCGTGTTCCAGAAGGCGAACAACGCGCCAACCGGCGACGCCTACTCGGCCTATTCATTCGACGGCTGGCTGGTGTTTGCGGACGCCGCATCGCGCGCCATGAAGAAGGCCGAGCCGGGCACGCCCGAGTTCCGCGTGGCGCTGCGCGACGCCATCTTCAGCACGAAGGAAGTGGTGGGCACGCACGGCGTCTACACCTTCAAGCCCGGCAGCCTCTACGGCGTGGACGAACGCGCCCGCGTGATCGTCAAGCTCGACAACGGCCAATGGAAGCTCGCACCTTGAACCGCTCGCCCTTGATTTTCCGGAGGGCCGCGCGATGACCTGGGACGTGGCGCTCATTCTCCTCACCGACGGCCTGGCCAACGGTGCCGTCTACCTGCTGGCCGGCCTGGGGCTGGTGTTGATCTTTTCCGTCACGCGCGTGGTGTTCGTGCCCTTCGGCGACATCGCGGCCTTTGCGGCGCTGTCGCTCGCGGCCTTCGAGACCGGCCGCGTCCCGCCGACCATAGGCATGGTCGCCGTGCTCGCTGCCCTGGCGCTGGCAACGGAAATCGGCAGCCTGTTGCGGCGCGGCGAGGCTGCACGCATTCCCAAGGCGGTGCTGATGTGGGGCGTGCTGCCCGCCATTCCCTGCGTGCTCGCATGGCTGGCGGCGCGGCCGGGCGTGCCGGTGGCGGTGCACATCGCGGTGGCGGTGCTGCTGGTGGTGCCTATCGCGCCGCTGCTGGCGCGAGTGGTGTTCCAGCCGATCGCGGATGCATCGGTGCTGGTGCTGCTGATCGTGTCGCTGGCGCTGCACTTCCTGCTGTCTGGCCTGGGCCTGCTGTTCTTCGGACCTGAAGGCTCGCGCACCACGCCGCTCACCAGCGCCGTGTTCACGTTGGGCGACGGCTTCACGGTCAGCGGCCAGGTGGTGCTGATGGTGGGCGCGGCCATCGTGCTGAGCGGGCTGTTCTTCCTGGTGTTCGAGCGCACGGTGGCCGGCAAGGCGCTGCGCGCCACGGCGGTCAACCGCGTGGGCGCGCGGCTTGTCGGTATCCGGCCGGTGCGCACCGCACTGCTGGCCTACGGATGCGCCTCGCTGCTGGCGGGGCTGATCGGCGTGCTGATTGCGCCGGTGACGACCATGTACTACGACTCGGGTTTCATCATCGGCCTGAAGGCCTTCGTGGCCGCGATCATCGGCGGGCTCGTGAGCTACCCGATGACTGCGGTGGGCGCACTCGCAGTCGGCGTGGTGGAAAGCTTCGCCTCGTTCTGGAGCGGTGCGCTGAAGGACGTGATCGTGTTCAGCCTGCTGATCCCCGTGCTCATGCTGCGCTCCTTCATGGCCACGCATGCCGAAGAGGAAGAAGACGAGGTGGACCAATGAGCGCCAACCGCAAACGCATGACGTGGATCGCCGCGGTGGTGGTCGTGCTGGCCCTGGTGCCGGTGGTGGCGGGGAGCTTCACGGTCTCGCTGCTCAACGACATCGGCATCGGCGCGCTGGTGGCGCTGGGCCTCGTGCTGCTCACCGGCGTGGGCGGCGCGACCTCGTTTGGGCAGGCGGCTTTCGTGGGCATCGCAGCCTACGCCACGGCATGGCTCACGACCACGCAGGGCATGTCGCCGTGGATCGGGCTGCTGTTCGCGCTGCTGCTCACCGGCCTCTCGGCGCTGGCCATCGGCATGCTCACGCTGCGCCTGGGCGGGCACTTCCTGCCGCTCAGCACCATCGCCTGGGGACTGTCGATCGCAATGCTGTTCGGCAATGTCGATGCGCTTGGGCGGCACACGGGCCTGTCGAACATTCCACCGCTGCAGGTCGCGGGCTGGTCGCTGGCCGATCCGCGTTCGATGTACTACCTGATCTGGGTGGTGGTCGGGCTGGCCTGCCTGTTCAGCCACAACCTGCTGCAGTCGCGGCCGGGGCGCGCGATTCGCGGGCTTCGCGGCGGTGCCACGCTGCTGGCGAGCGTGGGGGCGGATGCCTACCGCGTGCGGCTGTCGCTGTTCGTCACGGCCGCGCTGTTCGCGGGGCTGGCGGGCTGGCTCTACGCGCACATGAACCGCTTCGTGAGCCCATCGCCCTTCGACGTGCGCGCGAGCATCGAGTACCTGCTGATGGCCGTGGCCGGCGGGCTCGGCCAGCTGGCGGGCGCACTGGTGGGCGCCGCGCTGGTACTGGTGCTGAAGAACGGCCTGCAGGACGTGCTGCCGATGCTCACGCAGCGCGCCGGCCAGCTCGAGGCGGTGGCATTCGCCGCGCTCTTCATCCTGCTGCTGCACTTCGCGCGCGGCGGCGTGATGGGCCTGCTGCGCCGCTGGACGCACCGGCGCAGCGGCTCGCAGGAGCCTTCGCGCCACGAGGCCCCGCCGGTCGATCCCTTGCCTCACCGCACGCTGCCCGAGCGCGGCTCGCAGGTGCTGTCGGTGAACGGTGCGGTCAAGCGCTTCGGCGGGCTGGTGGCCGTCAACGACGTGAGCTTCGACGTGAAGGCCGGCGAGATCGTCGGGCTGATCGGGCCCAACGGCGCGGGCAAGTCGACCATGTTCAACCTGCTGACCTGCACGCTGCCGATGAGCGCGGGCCAGGTGCGCTTCCTGGCGCACGACATCGCAGGCAAACCGCAGCGCGAGGTGGCGCGGCTGGGGCTGGCGCGCACTTTCCAGCACGTGAAGCTGCGCCCGCACATGAGCCTGCTCGACAACGTGGCGCTGGGCGCACATTCGCGCACGCGCTCGGGCATCCTGAAGGCGGGGCTGCGGCTCGACCGCCTGGAAGAAAGCCAGATCCTGCAGGAGGCGCAGCGGCAGCTCGACCGCATCGGCCTGGGCGACCGCGCGCACGAGCTGGCGGGCAGCCTGCCGCTGGGCACGCAGCGCATCCTGGAAATCGCGCGCGCACTGGCCGCCGACCCGGTGCTGCTGGTGCTCGACGAGCCCGCCGCCGGCCTGCGCCGCAAGGAAAAGATGGCGCTCGGCGACCTGCTGCGCAAGTTGCGCGAGGAGGGCGTGACCATCCTGATCGTCGAACACGACATGGACTTCGTGATGAAACTGGTGGACCGGCTGGTGGTGATGAATTTCGGCTCCAAGCTCGTGGAGGGCGTGCCGTCCGCGGTGCGCGCGGACGAGCGGGTGCAGGCGGCTTATCTGGGGAGTGTTGTATGAGCGCCGCACGGCCGCCCGAAGGCGCGGGCCCCCTTCAGGGGGTAGGAGAAGTACACGAAGTGACAAGCCTGGGGGTAGCGAAATGACCGCGATGCTGGAGATTGGCGACCTGCACGTGTCCTACGGGCAGGTGGAAGCGGTGCGCGGCGTGTCGCTCGACCTGCAGCCGGGTCAGATCATTTCGGTAATCGGTCCCAACGGCGCGGGCAAGACCACGCTGCTGGCGGCCGCGATGGGTCTGCTGCCTTGCAAGGGCACGCTGCGCTTCGAGGGCGAAGACCTGCGGGGGCTCGACGTGGAAGCGCGCGTGGAGCGCGGCCTGTGCCTCGTGCCCGAGAAGCGCGAGCTGTTCGGCGAACTCACCGTGCTCGACAACCTGCAGCTCGGCGCCTATGCCAAGCGGCTGCGCGGCGATGCGATGAAGAAGCGGCTGCAGTCGGTGTACGACCGCTTTCCGCGGTTGGCCGAACGGCGTTCGCAGCGCGCAGACACGCTCTCGGGCGGCGAGCGTCAGATGCTGGCGGTGGGGCGCGCGCTGATGTCGGCGCCGCGCCTGCTGATGCTCGACGAGCCGAGCCTCGGCCTCGCGCCGCTGATCGTGCGCGACATCCTCACCATCGTGCGCAAGCTGCGCGAAGACGGCGTCTCGATCCTGCTGGTCGAGCAGAACGCGCGTGCGGCGCTAGAAAGCTCGGACGAAGGCTATGTGCTGGAGACCGGCGAGATCGCGCTGTCGGGTGCCTCGGCCGAGCTGGCGAGCGATCCGCGCGTGCAGGCGACCTATCTCGGTGGAGGCACGCACGATGACGAGTGACCCGCGGGTTGTGCCGCCCGTGCAGCGCACGTTGCCGGCGATGCTGCAGCGGCAGGCCGGGCTGTTCGGCTCGCGTCCGTTGCTTCGGATCGGTGGCGACGAGTGGACGCATCGCGACGCTGCGCAGGCTGCAGCCGTTCGCGCCGGTGCGTTGGCCGCGACCGGCGTGGTGCGCGGCGACCGCGTCGCCGTGATGTGCGGCAACCGCATCGAGTTTCTCGAAAGCTTCCTCGGCGCGGGTTGGCTGGGGGCATCGATGGTGCCGGTCAACACCGCGTCGATGGGGCCGCAGATCGAGTACTTCCTGGCGAACAGCGAGGCGAAGCTGCTGGTGATCGAGGCGGGTTTTCTTGAGCGGCTCGCGACGGCGGATCTGGCGCGCACCGCGTTGCGCGAGGTCTGGGTGGTGGGCGAGGCGGAGTACTCCGGCTGGCAGGCGCCCCAGGGCGTGCGCGTAACGCCTTACCCCGAGGGCGGTGAGGCGCTGGCGCCCGCAGCGGTGCAGCCCGGCGACCCGCTCGCGATTCTGTACACCTCCGGTACGACGGGGCCAGCCAAGGGCGTCGTCTGCCCGCATGCGCAGTATTTCTGGTGGGGCGTGAACAGCGCGGAGGTGCTCGGAGTCGGCGTCGACGACGTGCTGTGCACCACGCTGCCGCTCTTTCACATCAATGCGCTCAACACCTTCGCGCAGGCCGCATTGACGGGCGCAGAGGTGGTGTTCGCGCCGCGCTTCTCGGCCTCGGGCTTCTGGCCGGCGATGCGCGCGAGCGGGGCGACGGTGGTCTACCTGCTGGGCGCAATGGTGCCGATCCTGCTCGCGCAGCCCGAAGGGCCTGGCGAACGCGATCACCGGGTGCGCATCGGCCTCGGGCCCGGCGTGCCGTCCGCCGCAGGTGCCGCATTCAAGGCGCGCACCGGCGTGCAACTGCTCGAAGGCTACGGCTCGACCGAAACCAATTTCGCCATCGCGACCGCCCCGGATTCGCCGCGCGGCGGTGTCATGGGCTGGCTGCGCCCAGGCTTCCAGGCGCGCGTGGCCGACGAAGGCGATGCGGTGCTGCCGCCCGGCGAGGCCGGCGAACTGCTGCTGCGCGCGGACGAGCCCCATGCCTTCGCGAGCGGCTATTTCAACATGCCGGAGAAGACGGTCGAGGCCTGGCGCAATCTCTGGTTCCACACCGGCGACCGCGTGGTGCAGGACGCCGATGGCGCCTTCCGCTTCGTCGACCGAATCAAGGACGCGATCCGCCGGCGCGGCGAGAACATTTCGTCGTTCGAGGTCGAGCAGGTGCTGCTGAGCCATCCGGGCGTGGCTTCGTGCGCGGTGTACCCGGTGCAATCCGAACTGGCCGAGGACGAGGTGATGGCCGCGCTGGTGGCGCGCGACGGCGTGCCGATCGACCCGGCCGAACTCGTGCGCTTCTGTGGAAGCCGGCTGCCTTACTTCGCCGTGCCGCGCTACATCGACGTGCTGGCCGACCTGCCGCGCACCGAGAACGGCAAGGTGCAGAAGTTCAAGCTGCGCGAGCGCGGCGTGAGTCCTCAGACCTGGGACGGCCGGCGCGCCTGAGGCTCCCGGCAGACGCAACGCGCTCCTTCTTTCCGGCTGTTTCATGCGCTGACAGCTTCGCCGGTACATTTCGCTAAAATGATTCAGAACTAAAACATTCAGGTATGCAATCAAATTCACTGACCGGCCGCCATGCACTCGTCACGGGCGCGGCGCGCGGCATCGGCGCGGAGATCGCGCGCACCCTGGCCGCCGAAGGCGCCGTTCTGACGCTGCTGGGGCGTGACCGCGAAGCGCTGAAGCGTGTGGCCGATTCGCTCGCGGGCAGCGGGCATGGCGTGGCTGCAGCCGATGTGGCGAATCCGCAGGCGGTGCAGGCGGCCTTCGCAGAGGCCCGAGCGGCGCGCGGCCCTGTCGCCGTGCTCGTCAACAACGCGGGTGCCGCCGAGAGCGCGCCTTTCCTCAAGACCTCGTTCGAGCTCTGGCAGCGCATGCTGTCGGTGAACCTCACCGGCAGCTTCCTGTGCGCGCAGGCTGCGCTGCCCGACATGCTCGATGCGGGCTGGGGCCGCATCGTCAACATCGCCAGCACGGCGGGGCAGAAGGGCTACGCCTACGTGTCGGCCTACACCGCGGCCAAGCATGGCGTGGTCGGGCTCACGCGTTCGCTGGCACTCGAAGTGGCGCGCAAGGGCATCACGGTGAATGCCGTATGCCCGGGCTACACCGACACCGACATCCTGCGCAACAGCGTCGCCAACGTGGTCGGCAAGACCGGGCGCAGCGAGGCCGACGCGCTGGCCGAATTCTCCAGCGTCAATCCGCAGCGGCGCATCGTGCAGCCGGCCGAAGTCGCCGATGCGGTGCGCTGGTTGTGCGGCACGGGCGCTGCGTCGGTCACCGGCCAATCGATCTCGGTTTCAGGGGGAGAGGTGACATGACGCGCGACAACGATGCCTCGCACGCCGTGCTGAGCGATGCGGAGGAACTGGGCCACGAAGCCCGCGCGGGCCACGAGGACCACGCGATGCTCAAGCTCTGGCTGCGCATGCTGGCCAGCACCACGCAGATCGAGGCCGAGATCCGGCGCCGGCTGCGCGAGCGCTTCGGCATCTCGCTCGCGCGCTTCGACTACATGGCGCAGCTCCATCGCTACAAGGACGGGCTCAAGATGCGCGTGCTCTCGCGCTACCTCATGGTGACCGGCGGCAACGTCACAGGCCTGACGGACGAACTCGAGCGCGAAGGCATGGTGGCCCGCGCGCCCAGCCCCGACGACCGCCGCGCGTGGATCGTGAGCCTCACGCCGACAGGGCGCCGCACCTTCGAGACGATGGCGAGCGAGCACGAACAATGGATCCTCGAGATGTTCTCGGGGCTCGACATGAAGACCGTCAAGCAGATGCACACCCAACTGGGCCTGCTGCGTGTGCACGTGATGCGCGGCGAGCCGCCGGCCGAGGAGGGCTGAGCATGAGCGCGGCCACCCCTGTCGATCTCCCGGCCCAGGGCAGCGAGTTCCGCCGCGCGCGGCTGATCCGCTTCTCGGACTGCGACCCGGCGGGCATCGTTTTCTACCCTCAGTACTTCGTGATGCTCAACGGGCTCGTCGAAGACTGGGTCAACGAGGGCCTGGGGCTCAGCTACCACGGGCTGGTGGCCGTGCGGCGCATCGGCCTGCCCACCGTGAAGCTCGAAGCCGACTTCCGTGCGGTGAGCCGCATGGGCGACCAGGTCACGCTCGGCCTTACCGTGCAGCGGCTGGGGTCGCGCTCGATGACGCTGCTTGTGCGTTGCTTCGAGCCGGCGACCGGCGAACTGCGCATGCAGATGCAGCAGGTGCTCGTGACCACGTCGCTCGAAACCCATCGCGCCGTCGCCATTCCGGACGACATGCGCGCAGCCATCCTGCGCAACGCGCCCGAGCTGGGCTGAGCGTCCTAGGGGGCGGGCTCGCTGCCCGCCGCGTCCTGCGCGCGCTTCTTCAGCCAGCCGCCGAGCTCCTTCTTTCCCTTGGCATTGGCGGCGCGCCATGCGTTGCGCGCGGCCGCAATGAAGCGCTCTTCCGCTGCATCGGGTACTTCGCTGAGGCGGTCTTCTTCGTCGAGCCAGCCGGGCTCGACGCTGCAATGCCGTTCGATCTGCCGGGCCAGGTTGTCGCCGATGGGCCGCGAGCTCTTGATCTGGCTCCACATGCTCGGAGAAATTTCGAGCTTCTTCGCAAACGCCTGGTCCAGCCCCTTGGCTGGCAGGCCCGCGGCGATGGCCTCTTCGAGAAAGCGGCGGTGCAACGCAAGGGCATTGCGGCGGCGCGCGACGGTGATATTGGGCACTGTTCAAAAACAACAACAAGACAAGAAAAGATTGTCCCGGTTGTTGACGCCGTCGTAAACACTATTTACAGTTGCCTTCATTCGCGGCCCAGGCCGTCCCTTTTGTCCAACCCCTTACAGCCGACAGCGGCAATTTTTTGACTCAGGAACCATCGTGAACATCGCCTTGAACCTCACCAGCATTCGACCCGCCTCGGGCCGATCGCTCGTGCGCGTCTGGTCGTGCGGTGGTTTGGACAGCATGCTGTCGGTCCGACCGAACCAGCACCAGAACCACGTGTATTCCACGAAAGCCGCAGCCAGCCTGCGCGTCGGAAAAGTCGAGGATCAGGTGCTACCGGGTGGAGGTTGCGCGTAGGCGCACACCTTCCAAGCTCTCTCATGCAGAGGCCCGGAAACCGCAAGGTTCCGGGCCTTTTTGTTTTGTCTGTCGTGCTTGTTTGCCATTTCGGGTGTGCCTTCACCACACCGCCAGAGCCCACCGCGTAGACGGTCTGGCGGGATGTGCAGGAACCGATCACTCCTGTGCAGCGACGTCGTACGGGACAGCGCCCAGCGCGCTGTCCGTCGCGTGAGGACACAACCGAAATGGAAAGCGGGACACCGTTTTTTTCGAACCACCGAACCCGAGCGGGACCGGGCCATGCAGATGGCCCTCCCGCGGAAACCGACCGCAAAGATTGGGCGGCGCCGGAACCCGTAACCGGACACTTTTTTGTTTTCGACCCGCGTTAGCTCAATGGATCAGAGCACTTGCCTACGAAGCAAGGGGTTGCACGTTCGAGCCGTGCACGTGGGGCCATTTTTTTGTTCGAGCTGTCACGCCAACCAAGGAGCCACCATGCGCAAGCGCAACACCCCGATCCGGATGATCACCGTGCGTCCGGCACAGCCACGCAGCCGCATGGTGATGGCCTTGGCCCGCAGTTTCGGCATTGCCGTCGACGCGCGTCGCACAGGCGAATGCGCGGCGGACTCCGCGGGGCGCGAGCCGCTGCCGGAGGGACTCGATCCCGACCAGCGCGTTCGCGCAGTCGGCGAATGGTAGGCCGGCCGCCTGTTCCTTGTTTTTCATGGTGCGCGTAGCTCAATGGCAGAGCTGCGGGTTGTGGTCCCGCTGACGACGGTTCGATCCCGTTCGTGCACCCCGCTTCGTTTCATTCGACCTCATCACCATCGCCGAAAAAGGAGGCGAGACATGCATCCTCACGTCCTGCAGCTCGATATTCAGGGCACGCCGCAAGCCTGGATTTCGCTGGAGCAGGCGGTGTTGCATTACGCGACCGGCTCGGTCGCATGGGAAGACGGCGGCCTGCCGCTCGCCACGCTGCGCGGTGGCTTCAACGTGGTGCGCGGCGTGCAGTCGCGCATCGACGTGGCGCCGATCGTTGCCCTGCGCGGTGCGTCGAAGATCAACCTCTTCGACGTGATTCCGAGCGTCACCAAGAGCAAACTGCTGCGCCGCGACCGCCACACCTGCGCCTACTGCGGCGAGGTGTTCCACGAGCGCGAACTGCAGTGCGAACACGTGCTGCCCGAATCCCGCGGAGGTCCGTGGACCTGGACCAACCTCGTGAGCGCTTGTGGGGTCTGCAACAACCGCAAGGCAGCGCGCACGCCGGAGGAGGCGGGCATGCCACTGGTCTATCTGCCCTATGTGCCGAGCCGCTACGAGAACTTCCTGCTCGAAGGACGCAACATCCGTGTGGATGTGCACGAGTGGCTGGCGAAGCGGCTGCCCAAGGGCTCGCGGCTTCAGTGAGGGCAGGGCCGTGACCCTGGTCTTTGCCCATGAAAAAAGCCCGCAGCCTGTCTCCCAGGCGGCGGGCTTTTGTAAGTGTGAGGCGCCGGTGTTCAGCGTCCGAAGAGGCGGTAGGCGATCAGGCCGGCGGCCGCCAGGCCACTCGCGATGGCGAGGATCACCTTGGTGGCGCGACCCGAACCGCGTTTCGAGCGGGGCCAGTGGTCCGGCCCGATCAGGTCGATGGGGACGGTGGGTTTGCCTATGTCGGACGCCTTTTCCATGGGAGGAAATATAGCTCACGCGTGAAGGCGCGGCCCGGGGCGGGGCCGCATCCTGTGGCCTCTGAACATCGTTGTCGACCTTGGTTGCGGCTGGACAAAAAAATACCCGCCTGAGCGGGTTGAACGAGCTTTATGGCTTCGAAGTTGATTTCCCTGTGTCATTGTTGTTGTGCTGCGTGACAGCCAGTACAAGATGCCATGCCGGATGGGAACCTTTTGCAGGTGGGACCCAGAGCAGCTTGTAAGTGGCGTGCAAATCGTGAAATATTCCCGCATGAGAAAGAAAATCATCCTCGAAGGTTTGACGTGTGCACTTGAGGGTTGGGTTTGCAGTGCTTCTGCAACGCAGCTCCGGCAGTGCATCAATCGGGTGGCCAGTACCTGATGGCCGAGGTGGGTGACGGCCCGATCTGCTTGAACGCTGCGTCGCCGCTTGGATCGCGCGGCAGGGCGCTACCTCCTGGGGCCGGCGAGCCAAAGAAAAAGCCTCCTCGCGTGGACCGTGAGGAGGCTTTGACAAAAAAATAGCGCGAAGAACGCGCTATTTTCGGTGTTGGTGGTGGGCCCTGAGTGGCTCGAACACTCGACGGCTGACTCGTCGGTGTCCGTTGCCGCTTTCGCGCGCAGGTCGCGAAACTGGAACGTGGTGATGTCGATCCCCGCGCTCGTTCACCACCAGCGGGGCCGACTGCTTTGGCCGAGCCGCCTCGAACACGCGGATTTCTTCGAGCAGCTCTTCCAGTGCATTTTCGACCACGATCCGCAGCTTCGTCTCTGTCTTGCCCTGGCGCACCCGCGGGTACTCGCCGCGGATGTGGTCCTTGCTCATGCCGAGCACGTCGGCGGGCCGCTGGCCGGAGATATGGGCTAGGCGCAGCGCGAACCGCAGCGACCACGCAGAATGACCAGCCTGAGCGTCGGGTTCAGACAGCCACGTACTCGACCGCACCGGTGTCCCCGTCCAGGATCATGTCGTAGGGATACCAGTAGATCTGCTCGTCGCCATAGTCGTCGACATAGCTGTACCCGATGTATGTCGTTCCCAGGTATGTGTCTTGAACGTGGATGAAGGTGGCGTATTGCATTCCGTCCGCCCGGGCCATCTTCTTGTTCGTCTTGTATTTCTTGACCGGCAGGTCGCCCTTGTTTGCATGCTTGACGTGGAACGCAGCGATTTTTGTGTCTTTGATGTCCACGGAGACCGTGTGCGGCCCGCTCTTGTCGATGACATGCTGGCCGTTACTCTTGAGCTTGTCGCCCACCAATTTCGCGCCATTGTGGTGGTGATGCTTTCCCTTGGCGAAGCTCGCATCGATGAAGCCGAATACGCCGGAAAGGGCGAGGCCGGTAGTCAGAAGACGTCTTGTGAGGTTCATTTCGATTCTCCTTGCCGAGCTTGACCGTCGCGATGCGCGAGTCAGCGCCGAGCGTCAAAGTTCTGCTCTGCCAAAGCGAGCCCGGATGTAGGACTTGGAGCGGCATGTGCGCGGGCCGGCATCCAGGCTTCAGCAAGCGAAGAAGGAGCGAGTGCGCTCGCAGCTCATCTGGTTGCGTTCTTTACGCGTGTTGATGTTGCGCAGATCAAGGTATAGCCTCCCGCCGAGGCTTGATGGAGTCCCTTGTCGGTTGCTGCCATGGACTTCAGGTGAATGGCGCGGACTTGGTCATCCTACCCAGCTGCGGTGCTTCGGCGCCAAGCGCTCATCGGCTTCACCGAATACTCTGGCTGAAAAAGAAAAAACCTCCCAGTCTTTCGACGGGAGGTTTTTCTGTTTTGCGGAACACGTTCGGCGTTTGCGGAACAGTGCTCCTTAAGAAATAGCGCGGAAGCCGCGCAGTTTCCAGTGTTGGTGGTGGGCCCTGAGTGACTCGAACACTCGACCTACGGATTAAGAGTCCGCTGCTCTACCAACTGAGCTAAGAGCCCTTGCGTTGAAAACGTTTGGTGTTTTCTGGCAAGACCACGAGTATATCCCAGAATTTCTGCATGGCCAAAAAATTTGTGGCCGCAGCGTTAGGATTCACCACGCCCGAGAGGGTAGGGCCCTTCAACCAGGAGAATTTCGATGAACGATGCGAACACCACGCCCCATGTCTTGATCACCGGCGCCGCTGGCGCACTGGGCCGCGCCGTCGCTCAGCATTTCATCGACCAGGGCGCGCGCCTGGCGCTGGTCGACCACCATGCGGGCCGTCTTGCTGAAGTCTTTCCGGGCCTGGACAACTCGCAGCATCTCTTGCTGGCGGGCGACGTGACTTCCACCTCCGAGATGGCCGCCCTTGCGGAGCAGGCGCTCAAGTCCTTCGGCCGCATCGACGCACTGGTCCACATCGCGGGCGGATTCGAAATGGGCGAGGCGACGCATACGCTCACGCGCGCGAGCTGGGACCGGATGTTGAATCTCAACGCATGGTCGTTCGTCGCCGTGACGCAGGCGGTGCTGCCCTCGATGATCGCGCGCCGCGCCGGCAGCGTCATCGCCGTGACGGCGAAGGTCGCAGCACGCGGCGTGCCGGCCATGGCCGCGTACATCGCTTCGAAGAGTGCGCTGCAGCGCCTGGTGGAAGCCATGGCAGCCGAGGCTTCGCCGCACGGCGTCAACATCAACAGCGTGGCTCCCAGCGTGCTCGACACGCCAGCCAACCGGCAGGCGATGCCCGATGCGAACCCGGCCGACTGGGTGTCTACCTCGGTCGCGGCGCAGACCATTGGCTTCCTCGCATCGCCGGCGGCTGCGGCGCTGCATGGACAGCATCTGACGCTGGATACCTGAGCCGGAAAAAGAAAGGGCCCTGGCAGATGCCAAGGCCTTTTCTGTGTCGGTTGGTGGAGAGGAGGAGGATCGAACTCCCGACCTCCGCATTGCGAACGCGGCGCTCTCCCAGCTGAGCTACCCCCCCAACACAAGCCGAATTTTAACCAAAACTCCGTCTCGGCGCACGCTGGCGTGCCAAGATGCGCGCCTCGCAAAACACGGAGAAAAAGCGCATGGCCCCGTTCGATCCCGCCTGGCTGGAGGGCATGTACAACAACCTCGCACGGGTCAAGGACCACCCTGCCTACTTCGAGCGCTGGGCACGTGAATCCGCCGCGGTGCGCGAGGCCTTGCCCGCGCGGATCGACGTGCCATATGGCCAGGGCGTGAACGAAACGCTCGACATCTTTCCGGCACCCGTGCCCGACGCTCCCGTGCTGGTTTTCATCCACGGCGGCTACTGGCGCGCCATGGACAAGAAAGACCATTCCTTCATCGCGCCCGCGTTCAATGACCGCGGCATCTGCGTGGTCCAGCCCAACTACGCGCTGTGTCCCGGCACGCCGCGGCGGCCCGTCACGGTGCCCGGCATCCTGCTGCAGATGGTGCGTGCGCTCGAGTGGACATGGCGCCACGTCGCGGCCCATGGCGGCAATCCCTCGCGGATCACCGTCGCTGGCCATTCGGCTGGTGGGCACATGGCGGCGGCGCTGCTGGCCTGCGACTGGAAAGCGGTCGCCTCCGACCTGCCTGCGCAGCTCGTGCGCAATGCGCTGTCGATCTCTGGCCTCTACGACCTTCGCCCGCTGCAGCGCACGCCGTTCCTTGAAAACACACTGAAGCTGAGCGACGCGGACGCCCTGCGCGCCAGCCCCGCCCTGTGGCCAGCACCGAAACGTGGGCAGCTCTACGCAGTTGCAGGCGGCGAGGAGAGCGAGGAGTTCATCCGCCACAACGTGATGATCCGCGAGGCGTGGGGGCGCAACACCGTGCCGGTGTGCGAGGTGCTTCCAGGGCTCGACCACTTCGGCGTGGTCGATGCGCTCGCCGATCCGGCCCACGCGCTGCACCGGCAGGCGGTGCAGTTGCTCGAGGCCTGACCGGCAGTGCCCGGGCTTACATCAACAGATGTTCGCCCGCGTTGTCTCCGCCCAGGGTGACGTAGTTGACCTTGCGGATGTCCATCAGCGCGCGCCCGCCCGCGTAGCTGATCGAGCTCTGCACGTCCTGCTCCATCTCGACCAGCGTGTCGGCCAGCTTGCCCTTGATGGGTTCGAGGATGCGCTTGCCCTCGACGTGCTTGTACTCGCCCTTGTTGAAGTCGCTGGCGGAGCCGTAGTACTCCTTGAACAGCGCGCCATCGACCTCGACCGTCTTGCCGGGCGACTCCTCGTGCCCCGCGAACAACGAACCAATCATGACCATCGACGCGCCGAAGCGCACGCTCTTGGCAATGTCGCCGTGGTCGCGGATGCCGCCGTCCGCAATGATCGGCTTGGTCGCGACGCGCGCGCACCACTTGAGCGCCGACAGCTGCCAGCCGCCCGTGCCGAAGCCGGTCTTGAGCTTGGTGATGCAGACCTTGCCCGGGCCGATGCCGACCTTGGTCGCGTCCGCGCCCCAGTTCTCGAGGTCGATCACCGCTTCGGGCGTGCCGACGTTGCCGGCAATCACGAAGGCCTTCGGCAGCTTTTGCTTGAGGTAGCCGATCATGTTCTTCACGCTGTCGGCGTGGCCGTGCGCGATGTCGATCGTGACGTACTCGGGCACGAGGCCTTGCGCCACCATCTGGTCGACGGTGTCGTAGTCGGGCTTCTTCACGCCGAGCGAGATGGACGCGAACACGCCCTTGCCTTGCATCTCCTTGACGAACTTCACGTTGTCGAGGTCGAAGCGGTGCATCACGTAGAAGTAGCCGTTCTGTGCCAGCCACAGGCAGATCGATTCGTCGACCACCGTTTTCATGTTGGCGGGCACCACCGGCAGGCGGAAGCTGCGCTCGCCCAGCGTCACGCTGGTGTCGCACTCGGAGCGGCTCTCCACGCGGCACTTGCGTGGGAGCAAAAGGATGTTGTCGTAATCGAAAATCTGCATGACCAGGCTCCTGAAAGGAATCGTTGAAAGGAACGAATGAGCGCTTGGTCCGGCCGGCTTTCGCGGTACGTTCTTGCAAGAAGACGCCCACAAAAAAACCGGGCGCAAGAATCTTGGGCCCGGTGATTGATTTTACGCGGCCTCGCAAAGGCAGGTCTTCCGATTCTTCATATAACCCGCATACGCAGTGGTTTCTACAATCGCAGGATGTTGTTTCACGATCCTGCGGCTGACGCCCACCCTCCAGCGCTGCCGCTGCTCCAGAACCTGAATGCGGAGCAACTCGCCGCGGTCACGCTGCCCGAGGGCAACGCGCTGATCCTGGCCGGCGCCGGCTCCGGCAAGACGCGCGTGCTCACCACCCGCATCGCCTGGCTGCTGCAGACGGGGCAGGTCTCCCCCGGCGGCATCCTTGCCGTGACCTTCACCAACAAGGCCGCCAAGGAAATGATGACGCGCCTGACGGCGATGCTGCCCGTCAATGTGCGCGGCATGTGGATCGGCACTTTCCACGGCCTGTGCAACCGCCTGCTGCGCGCGCACTGGAAGCTGGCCAACCTGCCGTCGACTTTCCAGATCCTCGACACGCAGGACCAGCTCTCGGCCATCAAGCGCCTGATGAAGCAGTTCAATGTCGACGACGAGCGCTTCCCGGCCAAGCAGACGCAATGGTTCATCGCCGGCGCCAAGGAAGACGGCCTGCGCCCCGACGCCGTCGAAGTCCGCAGCGACGACGACCGCAAGAAGGTCGAGCTCTATCGCCTCTATGAAGAGCAATGCCAGCGCGAAGGCGTGGTCGACTTCGGCGAGCTCATGTTGCGCAGCTACGAGCTGCTGCGCGACAACGACCCGGTGCGCGAGCACTACCAGCGGCGCTTCCGGCACATCCTGATCGACGAGTTCCAGGACACCAACCGCCTGCAGTACGCGTGGATCAAGATGCTCGCGGGCAACACCGCCGCGGGCCAGTTCGAGCCGGGCCGCAACAGCGTGATCGCCGTGGGCGACGACGACCAGAGCATCTACGCCTTTCGCGGTGCGCGCGTGGGCAACATGACCGACTTCGTGCGCGAGTTCAACGTCACGCATCAGATCAAGCTGGAGCAGAACTACCGCAGCTACAGCAACATCCTCGACTCGGCCAACGAGCTCATCAGCCACAACAAGAAGCGCCTCGGCAAGAACCTGCGCACCGACCAAGGCCCCGGCGAGCCGGTGCGCGTGTACGAATCGCCCACCGACCTCGCCGAGGCCCAGTGGATGGTCGAGGAAATGCGCCAGCTCGTGCGCGATGGCTTCGATCGGAAAGAGATGGCCGTGCTCTACCGCAGCAATGCGCAGAGCCGGGTGATCGAAACGGCGCTCTTCAATGCATCGGTGCCTTACCGCGTGTACGGCGGCCTGCGCTTCTTCGAGCGCGCCGAAATCAAGCATGCGCTGGCCTACCTGCGCCTGCTCGAGAACAAGGACGACGACACCAGCTTCCTGCGCGTGGTCAACTTCCCGCCGCGCGGCATCGGCGCGCGCACGCTCGAAACCCTGCAGGATGCGGCGCGCGCGGCCGGCCGTTCGCTGCACGATGCAGTGAGCGTGGTCGGCGGCAAGGCCGGCGCGAACCTCACGGGCTTCGTCGCCAAGATCGACGTGCTGCGCGAGCAGACCCAGGGTGTGAGCCTGCGCGAGATCATCGAGCTGGTGCTCGACCACAGCGGCCTCGTCGAGCACTACAAGGCCGACCGGGAAGGCGCCGACCGCATCGAGAATCTGGAGGAACTCGTGAACGCGGCAGAGAGCTTCGTCACGCAGGAAGGCTTCGGCCGCGACGCCGTGGCGCTGCCGGTCGACGAGCTGCGCCAGTCGCCCGCGAGCCAGGGCATCGACCTGACCCGCCCGGTGATCGACGAGCCGCTCGCGCCCGACGCCGAAACCGGCGAGACCCTGAGCCCGCTGGCCGCCTTCCTTACGCACGCCGCCCTCGAATCGGGCGACAACCAGGCGCAGGCCGGGCAGGACGCGGTGCAGCTCATGACCGTGCATGCCGCCAAGGGCCTGGAGTTCGACTGCGTGTTCATCACCGGTATGGAAGAGGGCCTGTTCCCGCACGAGAACTCGATGAGCGACTTCGAGAGCCTCGAGGAAGAGCGCCGCCTGATGTACGTGGCGATCACGCGTGCCCGCAAGCGCCTTTACCTGAGCCATTCGCAGACGCGCATGCTGCACGGCCAGACCCGCTACAACGTCAAGAGCCGCTTCTTCGACGAGTTGCCCGAGGGCGCGCTCAAGTGGCTCACGCCCAAGAACCAGGGCTTCACGCCGTCGGCCTTCGGCTATGGCGGCGGCTACGCGAGCACGCGCGGCGGTGGTGGCGGCTACGGCGGTGGTTATGGCGGCGGCAGCAACAGCCGCGACAAGGAAACTTTTGCCAGCCCGCCCGTGCCGCCGCAGAAGACCGCGCCGTCGCACGGCCTGCGTTCAGGTATGCAGGTGTTCCACAACAAGTTCGGCGAAGGCACGGTGACCGCGCTCGAAGGCACGGGCGACGATGCGCGTGCGCAGGTCAAGTTCGCGCGGCATGGCGTGAAGTGGCTGGCGCTGTCGGTGGCCAAGCTCACGCCGATCTGAGCCGGCCGTCAAGGGGGCAGCAGCCGCTTGCGGCGCTCAGTCGGGCTTGAAGGTGTCGCGGAAGGTGAACCAGTTCGACGCCTGCGCCATGGCGGCGAGCGCCAGCAGCGTGCCGACCATCAACACGTTGCCGACGGCCATCGCGCCGGCATCCGAGCCCAGCGAGCCCACCCCGATCACGACGGTAGCGATCAGCGCCACGCAGGCAAGGCTGATCAGGACCACGCCGCACCACACGAGCCAGAACAGCGCGTAGGCGCTGAAATTCCGGAACATCGCCACCAGGCTGAAGAAGATGCTCTTCACCGGCTCCACCTTGTGCCAGTGAACGAGCGCGGGGGCATGCCACATCGCCGCGACCAGCGGCAGCGTGAGGCACAGCTGAAGCATGTTGGCCACCTGGAAGCGGCTGCTTTCCAGCACTTCCTTCGCAGGAGCTTCGCCGAGGAAGTAGCTGCGCACGAACTGGCCGCCATCGACAACGGCCGTCGCGAGCACCGTCAGGAAGAAATACACCGCGGAAATCAGGCCGAGCACCACCAGCGAACGCCATTCCGTCCGCATGGCACGCGCCACTGCCAGAAACATGAGCGCGCCGGTCGGTTTTTTCACGTCGCCCGTGGCGTTGCCGTTGCCGGACGCGGAATCGGCCACCGACGCTGCGACCATGAAGGCGAGCGTGGAAAACGGCAGCAGCATGAGCGGAAGGAACCTGCCGACCAGCGGCAGTTGCGACACGCTGGAAATCACCGCCATGAACAGAAGGAACAGCGAGACGAAGGCCAGCGGCTGCCGCCAGAAATTCCGGAGCCCGAGGCGGACCCATTCGACGCCGGTTCGCGCCGGCACGAGGTTGAGTTTCATGTGTGTGGATCAGGCAGCCAGCAGCGGCTCGAAGGCCTGTGCCATGGCATGCGGGTAGGTGGCGCGATCGCGCAGCACGCGTTCGAAGTGCGCGGGGTCATGGGGCTTGAGCATGCTCGCCTCGCGCGGCAGATGGAAGTCCCAGAGCCGGGAAATCCAGAAGCGCAGCGCGGCGGCGCGCAGCATTGCGGGCAGCAGGGCGCGTTCGGCGGCGTTCAGCGTTCGCACGGTTTCGTAAGCCGAGAGCAGCGCATCGGCGCGTCCGGCATCGTGCCGGCCGGTCGGCAGGTCGATGGCCCAGTCGTTCAGGCATACGGCCAGGTCGAACAGCCAGGTGTCGGTGCCGGCGAAGTAGAAGTCGAACACGCCGGTCAGGCGCGGTGCGGCACCGGCGTCGCCATCGGTCGCGAACATCACGTTGTCGCGGAACATGTCGGCATGCACCGGACCGCGCGGCAGGGCCGCATAGGCCGACGATTCGGCGACGTGGTTCTGGTAGGCCAGTTCGGCGCGCAGCAGGGCAGCCTGCGGCTCTTCGATGTACGGCAGCACCACCGGCACCGTCTCGTTCCACCAGGGCAGGCCGCGCAGGTTCGGCTGGATGCGGGGGTAGTCGCGCCCCGCGAGGTGCATGCGTGCCAGCATCGCACCCAGTTCGGCGCAATGCGCCGCACTGGGCGCCAGTTCGCTGCGGCCCGAGAGTTTCTGCACCACCGCCGCGGGCTTGCCGGCCACGATGTGCAGCAGGTCGCAAGAGGCTTCGGCGGGTACGGGAGGCTGGCTTTTCCTGGGCTTCTCGGCGGCGACAGGCTCCGCCGCCGCCACAGGCGCAGGCACCGGCAGGCCGGCGGCCGCCAGATGCTGCATCAGGCAAAGGTAGTAAGGGAGCTGCCCGGCGCTCAGGCGCTCGAACAGCGTCAGCACGAACTCGCCGGACTCGGTGGTCGCGAAGTAGTTGGTGTTCTCGATGCCGCCTTCGATGCCGCGCAGTTCGCGCAGCGGGCCCAGGCCCAGGCGTTGGACGAGCGCGTCTGCCTCGCCGAAACCGACTTCGGTGAAAACTGCCATGGCGGTACTCAGCGCCGGGTTGCTGGTTCGAAAACGGAAAGGGAAGAGCGCAGCACGGTCAGAACTTCATCACGTTCCAGACGCGGGGGCCGTTGGCGCCCGTTTCGGACGAGCCCTGGCGCCCCGTGGCGGCGTCGGCGGGCAGCACTTCGTAGCCCGGCACGTTCGACTTGGGCTTGACGTTGATGCTTTGCGTGCGGCCGCCGTAGCGGACTTCGTCGACCGATGCGCCGCTGTCCTCGGTGTGGATGTTCTCGACCTTCTGGTTGCGTCGGCCCTCGGCTTTGGCCTGCTCCTGATTTTGTAGCGAATTGGCCGGAGCCGCCGCGGGGGCAGACGCGGGCTGCTGCGCCTGCACGGCGGCAAAGGGGGCTGCGAAAGCCAGCGCCAGCAGGATGCGGCGGGCGACCAGGAGTGTGGAGCTAGGCATGTATCGATTGTAGGCGCGGCCCCGATCCTTGGGCGTCGGCTGGAGCCTCGTGCCGTCGTGGTTCGGAGCGCTGCTGCGGGCACGGCAAAATGGCCCGATGACCGACAAGAAAACGCTGCTGCTCGTCGATGGCTCGAGCTATCTCTACCGCGCCTTCCACGCCATGCCCGATCTGCGGGCCGTGCCCGGCGACTCCAAGAGCCCGGCGACCGGCGCCATCCGGGGAATGATCAACATGATGACCGCGCTGCGCCGCGAGGTGCGCGCGGACTACGCGGCCTGCATCTTCGATGCGCCCGGCAAGACCTTCCGCGACGACTGGTACCCCGAGTACAAGGCCAATCGCTCGCCGATGCCCGACGACCTGCGCAGCCAGATCGACCCCATCCACGAGGTGGTGAAGCTGCTCGGCTGGCCCGTGCTCAGCGTGCCCGACGTGGAGGCCGACGACGTCATCGGCACGCTCGCCAAGATCGCCGCCGCGCAGGGTGTCGAGGTGATCGTGTCCAGCGGCGACAAGGACCTGAGCCAGCTGGTCGACGAGCACATCACCATCATCGACACGATGAACGGCAAGAAGCGCGACGTGGCGGGCGTGACGGCGGAGTTCGGCGTGCCGCCGAACCTGATGATCGACTACCAGACGCTGGTCGGCGATTCGGTCGACAACGTGCCCGGCGTCGAGAAGGTCGGCCCCAAGACGGCGGCCAAGTGGCTGCTCGAATACGGCTCGCTCGATGCACTGATCGAACGGTCCACCGAGGTCAAGGGCGCGGCCGGTGAAAACCTGCGCAAGGCGCTCGACAAGCTGCCGCTGAGCAGGCGCCTCGTCACCATTCGCACCGACTGCGACCTCGATGGCCACGTTGCCGGCCTTCCGTCGCTGGACGGGCTGCCCGTGGGGGCGCCGCAGACCGCCGAGCTCAAGCCCTTCTACGAGAAGTTCGGCTTCAAGAGCCTGGTCAAGGCGCTCGAAGCGCAGGAAGTGCCGCCCGAGCTGATCGAGGAGAGCCTCAAGAAGAAGGCTGCCTCCCGGGCCGATAGCGACCAGGGCGGCCTGTTCGACGAACCCTCCGGGCTCGAAGCTCTGGAGGCCGCTTCCCCCGCAAGCAACCTCAAGTACGACACGATCACGACCTGGGCGCAGTTCGACGCCTGGCTCGCGAAGCTCGAAGCCGCCGAACTCGCGGCCATCGACACCGAAACCACTTCGCTCGACGAGATGGTCGCGCAGATCGTCGGCGTGAGCTTCAGCGTCACGCCCGGCGAAGCGGCCTACATCCCGCTGACCCACAACTACCCCGATGCGCCGGAGCAGCTGCCCATCGACGAGGTGCTTGCCAGGCTCAAGCCCTGGCTCGAGAACGGCGCGAAGAAGAAGCTCGGCCAGCACATCAAGTACGACCGCCATGTGTTCGCCAACCACGGCATCGAGGTGCAGGGCTATGCGCACGACACCATGCTGCAGAGCTATGTGCTCGAAGTGCACAAGCCGCACGGCCTGTCCAGCCTGGCCGAGCGCCACCTCGGCCGCAGCGGCATTTCGTACGAAGACCTGTGCGGCAAGGGCGCGCACCAGATCCCGTTCAGCCAGGTCGACATCGCCAAGGCCGCCGAGTATTCGTGCGAGGACAGCGACCAGACGCTCGACGTGCACAACACGCTGTGGCCCCAGCTGGAGAGGAACGAAAAGCTGCGCTTCGTCTACCAGCTCGAAATGGATTCGAGCGAGGCGCTCTACCGCGTCGAGCGCAACGGCGTGCTGATCGACGCACCCACGCTCGCCGCACAGAGCCACGAACTCGGCACGCGCATCATGGCGCTCGAGCAGGAGGCCTACGACATCGCGGGCCAGCCCTTCAACCTCGGTTCCCCCAAGCAGATCGGCGAGATCTTCTTCACCAAGCTGGGCCTGCCCGTGGTCAAGAAGACGCCGAGCGGCGCACCCAGCACCGACGAGGAAGTGCTCGAGAAACTGGCCGAGGATTACCCGCTGCCGGCCAAGATCCTCGAGCACCGCGGCCTGTCGAAGCTCAAGGGCACCTACACCGACAAGCTCGGCCAGCTCGCCAACCCGCGCACCGGCCGCGTGCACACGCACTACGCGCAGGCCGTGGCCGTAACGGGCCGCCTGAGCAGCAACGACCCCAACCTGCAGAACATCCCGATCCGCACGCCCGAAGGCCGCCGCGTGCGCGAGGCCTTCGTGGCGCCCGCCGGCAGCGTGATCGCCAGCGCCGACTACTCGCAGATCGAGCTGCGCATCATGGCCCACATCAGCGGCGACGAGTCGCTGCTGCGCGCCTTCACCGAAGGCATCGACGTGCACCGCGCCACGGCCGCGGAGGTGTTCGGCTCCACGCCAGACCAAGTGTCGAGCGAGCAGCGCCGCTATGCCAAGGTCATCAACTTCGGGCTGATCTACGGCATGAGCAGCTTCGGCCTGGCAAAGAACCTCGGCATCGAGACCAAGGCCGCGGCCTCATACATCGAGCGCTACTTCGCGCGCTACCCGGGCGTGAAGGCCTACATGGACGAGACCAAGGCGCTCGCCAAGGAGCAGGGCTATGTGGAAACCGTGTTCGGCCGCCGCCTGTATCTGCCCGAGATCAACTCGCCCAACGGCCCGCGTCGCGGCGGCGCCGAGCGCGCGGCCATCAATGCGCCGATGCAGGGCACGGCGGCCGACCTCATCAAGCTCAGCATGGTGAAGGTACAGAACGTGCTTGACGAAGAGAAGCGCGGCACCAGGATGATCATGCAGGTGCACGACGAACTGGTGTTCGAAGTACCCGAGGCGGAGATCGAATGGGTGCGCACCGAAATCCCTCGTCTCATGGCCGGCGTGGCCGCGCTGAAGGTACCGCTGCTGGCCGAGATCGGCGTCGGTCCCAACTGGGACAAGGCGCATTGAGGCGTACTGAAAAAGAGACAACGAAGGAAGCACACAAGCACATGAAATTCCCGCATCGCCAATTCCTGCTCGCCGCCGCCTGCGCGGCCTTCCTGGGCTGCGCCTTTGCCGCGCCCGACGCCCGCATCGCCGCGCTCGCCGCCAAGGAAAAGCCCGCGCTGCTCGACACGCTCAAGGAGCTGGTCTCCGTCGAATCGGGCAGTCGCGACCTCGACGGGCTCGAGAAGATCTCCGACCTCGTCGCCGCGAAGTTCAATGCGCTGGGCGGCGAGGTCGAACTGATCGATCCGAGCGCCGAGGCCTACCGCATGGAAGACACGCCCGAGAAGATCGGCCGCGTGGTGCGCGCCACCTTCAAGGGCACGGGCAAGAAGAAGATCCTGCTGATCGCGCACATGGACACGGTCTACACCGTGGGCATGCTCGACAAGCAGCCGTTCCGCATCGAAGGCGACAAGGCCTACGGCCTGGGCATTGCCGACGACAAGCAGGGCGTGGCGGTCATCACGCACATCGTGTCGATGCTGCAGGCAATGAAATTCAAGGAGTACGGCACGCTCACCGTGCTGATCAACGGCGACGAGGAAATCAGTTCGCCCGGCGCGCGCGCGCTCATCACGCGCATGGGCGCCGAGCACGATGCGGTGCTGTCCTTCGAAGGCGCCTATGTGAAGGAAGACAAGCTTTCGCTCGCCACGGCGGGCATCGCCTCGGTCACGCTGCACGTCACGGGCAAGGCCTCGCACGCGGGCTCGGCACCCGAGCTGGGCGTGAACGCGCTGTACGAGCTGTCGCACCAGATCCTGCAGATGCGCGACCTGTCCGATCCGGCCACCGGACTGAAGATGAACTGGACCATCTCCAAGTCGGGCAGCAACCGCAATGTGATTCCGGCCAGCGCCACAGCGGGTGCCGATGTGCGCGTGCTGAAGGTCAGCGACTACGACCGCATCGAGCAGCAGGTGAACGAGCGCGTGAAGAAGCAGCTCATTCCCGAGGCCAAGGTCGAGCTGAAGTTCGAGCGCCGCCGTCCGCCGCTCGAAGCCACCGACGCCTCGCGCGCCCTGGCCCGCCATGCGCAGCAGATCTACAAGGACGAGCTCGGCCGGCCGCTGGGCGCCGACGACAAGGCCGCCGGCGGCGGCACCGACGCGGCCTTCGCGGCGCTGAAGACCAAGGCGCCCGTCATCGAGCGCTTCGGCCTGCAGGGCTTCGGCGCGCACTCGGCCGATGCCGAATACGTGCTGATCGATTCGATCGAACCGCGCCTGTACCTCGGCACCCGCATGGTCATGGATATCGCGCGCGCGAAATGAACCCGCCCCCAGTCTTCGCGCACTTCGTGTCGCTTCGCCCACCCCCTGCAGGGGGCAACACCGGTGGCCCGGCGAAGCCGGTTCCACGGTGCTTCGCGAACAAGTCATCGAGCCGCTGATTCAGCATGCGCCTGCGTCACATCGAGGTCTTCAACGCGATCATGCTCACGGGCAGCGTGAGCGCGGCCGCGCGGCTCATCAACATCACGCAACCGGCGGTCAGCCGCACGCTGCAGCATGCCGAGCTGCAACTGGGCTTTCCGCTGTTCCAGCGCGCCAAGGGCCGGCTCACGCCGACCACCGAGGCCCTCACGCTGTACCCGCACATCGAGCGGCTGTTCGCGCAGCTCGACGAGGTGCAGCGGCTGGCGGCCAACCTGCGCACCGCGGGCGACACGGGCGAGTTGCGCATCCTCAGCGTGCTGGCGCTGAGCTACGACATCCTGCCGCGCGCACTCAAGGCGTTTCGCGAAAAGCATCCGGGCTATGCGATCACCGTCGAGTCGCTGCACTCGCCGCAGATCATGTCGGCGCTGCTGCTGCAGGAGGCCGACGTGGGCTTCGCCTTCAGCCCCGCCGTGCATCCCTCGCTCACGCAGGAGACGCTGGCCGACAGCCGCATGGTGTGCGTCGCGCCCAAGGGCATGCTGCCGCGCGCGCTGGTGCGCAACGGGTCGGTGGCGCTGCACGACCTCGTCAACCGCCCGGTGATCGGCCTCGACAGCCGCGACCCCGTCGGCACCAGCCTGAGCCAGGCCTGCCGGCAGGCGGGCGTGGGCTTCCAGCAGGCGGTGGTCACGGTGCAGACCTATCACGCGGCGCTGGCCATGGCGCACCATGGCATCGGTGTGGCGCTGGTCGATGGCTGCACGGCGCGCTCGGCGGACCGCGAGAAGGTCGACGTGCTGACGCTGGAGCCGCATATTCCGGTGCCGATTCGCGCGCTGCGCTTCGCGGCACGGCCCGATTCGGTGGCGGTGCGCGGCATCACCCGCTGCATGCAGCAGGCGATTCAGGAAAACATCTAGTTCAGGCCTGCAAGTCCTGTGCGATCTGCAGCGCCGAGCCGAACGCCAGCGTGAACCCCAGCGCGCCATGGCCCGTGTTGAACAGCATGTTCGACGGTGCGCTCGGCAGCCGCCCGATGATCGGCAGCCCCGTCGGCGTGGCGGGCCGCATGCCCGTCCAGGGATGCAGTTCTTCCAGCCGGCTCGCATGCGGAAAGAGGGCGCGGGTTGCGGCTGACAGCGTCTCGATGCGCGTGGCCGGAATGCTCGCGTCGTGTCCCACGAGCTCGGCCATGCCCGCCACGCGCAGGCGTGAGCCGATGCGCGCGAACACCACCTTGCGTGCGCTGTCGGTCACGTTCACATGCGGGGCGGCGCCGGGCGCCGGATCGACGTCGACCGTGATGCTGTAGCCCTTGAGCGGGTACACCGGCAGGTAGGCGCCGAGTGCGCGGCCGAGCTTGTGCGAGGCCGAGCCCAGCGCCATCACGAAAGCATCGGCTTCCACGTCGCCGTTGCTGGTCCGTGCCGCGGCGATGCGGTCTTCGCTGCGCGCAAAGCCGCTCACGTCGGCGCCGAGCATGAAACGCACGCCGCGCGCACTCAGTGCGCGCATCAGCTCGGCGCACACCTTGAGGCAGTCGGCTGCACATTCGCTCGGCGTGTAGACGGCGCCCGCCATCTGGCCGCGGTAGCCGGCGAGCGCGGGCTCGATGGCGATGCATTCGTCGGGCGTCACCAACCGCTGTTCGCTCCCCATGGCACGCTGCAGTTCAAGCTGCGCGCGTGCACCCTCGAGCGACGCCGAGTTGCCGTACAGCACCAGTTTCCCGGTGGCCGAGAAATCGCAGTCGGGCGCGATGTCGGCCTGCATCGCCTCGAACCCGGTGCGGCTCGATGCGGCCAGCGCCAGCAGCCTGGCCGTCGTGTCGCGCGACGTCTGTGCGTTGCAGGCGGCAAGAAAGGCCATGCCCCAGCGCCACTGCAGCGGATCGAGTTGCGGCCGCAGCTTCAGCGGCGAGGTGGGCGACAGCAGCAGCTTGGGCAACTGCTTCCAGATCGACGGATCGGCCAGCGGCTGCACGTACGAATAGCTGAGCTGCGCGCCGTTGCCGCCGCTTGCACCTGCGCCGGGGCCGGCACGGTCGATCACGGTGACCTGATGGCCCTGGCGTTCGAGCTGCCAGGCGGTGGCCAGGCCCACGATGCCGGCACCGAGCACACACACATGCATGGAGGCAACTTTCCGGAGGTTGAGATCAGAGCCAAGACTGTAGGAGGACGCGGCCCCAGCCGGAAATGCCAAAAGAAGCCTCGCCCATAACCTTTGGGCATGGGTCGGATTTCAATTGGAATTGTCGTTTTGCGTCACTCCTTCCTACACTGGCCGCCTGTTCAATCCAACCGAATGAGGGCTCGAATGAAACTTTCCGTCCTGATGGCTTCGATGGCCGCTGCGGTGCTTTTCACCGCCACGGGCGCGCAGGCCGCCGACACGCTCGCCAAGATCGCCGAGTCCGGCAAGATCACGCTCGCCTACCGCGAGTCGTCGGTGCCCTTCAGCTATCTCGATGGTCCCAACAAGCCGATCGGGTTTTCGGTGGAGCTCTCCAACGCTGTGGTCGAAGCAGTGAAGAAGAAGCTGAACAAGCCCAACCTGCAGGTCGCGCTGATGCCCGTCACTTCGCAAAACCGCATTCCGCTGATCACCAACGGCACCGTCGACCTGGAGTGCGGCTCCACCACCAACAACTCCGCACGCGGCAAGGACGTGGCCTTTGCCATCAATCACTTCTATACCGGTACGCGCCTGCTGGTGAAGAAGTCCTCGAAGATCAAGGACTACGCCGACCTCGCGAAGAAGACCGTGGCGAGCACCACCGGCACCACCAACGCGCTGGTCATGCGCAAGTACAACACCGAGAAGAACCTCGGCATGGACATCGTGCTCGGCAAGGACCACGCCGATTCGTTCCTGCTGGTGGAAAGCGACCGCGCCGTGGCCTTCGCCATGGACGACATCCTGCTGTTCGGCCTGATCGCCAATTCCAAGACGCCGGCCGACTTCGAGGTGGTGGGCGAGCCGCTGCAGGTCGAGCCCTATGCCTGCATGCTGCCCAAGGACGACCCGGCCTTCAAGAAGCTGGTGGACGACACCTTCGCCGGCATGATGAAGAGCGGCGAGTTCGAGAAGCTCTACAACAAGTGGTTCATGCAGCCGATCCCGCCGAAGAACGTGCCGCTGAACCTGCCGATGAGCCCGCAGCTGAAGGAAAACCTGAAGGCCCTCAGCGACAAGCCCGCTACTTGAGCTCGCCCCCAGGCTGCGCGCACTTCGTGCCGCTTTGCCAACCCCCTACCGGGGGCAATACCAGCTGCCCGGCAAAGCCGGTTCCGCGGTATTCCTGAAAAGAGAAAGATCATGGCTTCGACGAACGTTGTAGGCATCTTGGGGGGCATGGGCCCCGCGGCGGGCGCCGACTTCGTGCGGCTCTTCGTGCAGGCCTGCGCGCAGCAGATGCGCTCGCGCGGCGAGCCGGTGCGCGACCAGGCCTTTCCCGAGCACTGGCTCGCGCAGGTGCCGGTGCCCGACCGCACCGACGCGCTGGCTTCGGCCGAGCAGGGCGCGCATCAGCCGCTCGAACCGATGCTGCAGGCGCTGGGCCGCCTGGCCGCGCTGGGCAGCAGGGCCGTCGCCATTGCATGCAACACCGCGCATGCCTGGCACGCCAACCTGCAGGAGCGTTTTCCGCAGGTCGAGCTGCTGCACATGGCGCGCGAAACGGCGCGCCACGTGGCCGAGCAGGGCGCGGCCGGCGTGGCGCTGATGGCCACCGAAGGCACCTACCGCGTGCGGCTCTACGAACAGGCGCTGGCCGACGCGGGCCTGGGCTGCCACGTGCCGCTGCCCGAGGAGCGCCGGACCATCATGCGGGGCATCTTCGACGGCGTGAAGGCCGGCAACATGCCGCTCGCCGAGCAGTGCTTCTCCGAGGTGGCCCTGAAGCTCGCCGAACGCCACGGCCCCGTCACCATCATCATGGGCTGCACCGAGGTGCCGCTGGGGCTGCAAGGCTCTGCGGCCGTGGCCGGGCTGGACCTGGTCGATCCCGCGCAGGTGCTGGCCGCTGCGCTGGCGCGCCGGGCGTACGCGTCGCACCAACCCCACTGAATTTCAGGGCTTGGAGGGGCAGGGCCGATTTCGCCTACATTGCGGCGTGCGTTTTCCATGGCGCCACGCCCCATTGTTCGACGATTCAACTGGAGCCCTTCCCATGTCCCTCGACGACAGCCGTTCCGACTTCGATTCGCTTCGCCCCGGCGAGAGCACCGGGCAGGGCGCCACGCGCCGCACCGCGCTCAAGGCCGCCATCGGCGTGGGCTACGCGGCTGCCGTGTTGCCGGTGATGGCGCAGACCGCCATCAGCACCACGGCCGAAGGCCTGAAGGCCGGCCCCATCAAGTACACCGTCAACGGCTTCGAGGTGCCCGCCTACGCGGCCGCGCCAGAAGGCAAGACCGGCCTGCCGGTGATCCTGGTGATCCAGGAAATCTTCGGCGTGCACGAGTACATCGCCGACACCTGCCGCCGCTTCGCCCAACTCGGCTACATGGCCATCGCTCCCGAGCTGTATGCGCGCCAGGGCGACCCGCGCGGTTACACCGACATTCCGAAGCTGCAGGCCGACATCGTCACCAAGGTGCCCGACGCGCAGGTCATGGCCGACCTCGACGGCGCGCTGGCCTATGCCAGGGCCAACGGCGGCGACACCGGCAAGGCCGGCATCACCGGCTTCTGCTGGGGCGGTCGCATCGTCTGGCTCTATGCCGCCACCGGCAAGGTCAAGGCGGGCGTGGCCTGGTACGGCCGGCTGGCCGGGCAGGCCAGCGTACTGACGCCGAAGCACCCGATCGACATCGCCGCCGGCCTGCAGGCGCCGGTGCTCGGCCTGTACGGTGGAAAAGACCAGGGCATCCCTCTTGACACGGTTGATAAGATGAAAGCAGCTCTGGCCACCGGAACCCCGGCGGCCAAGGCGTCGAGCTTCGTCGTGTATCCCGAAGCAGGCCATGCATTCCACGCCGACTACCGCCCGAGCTATGTCAAGAGCGCGGCGGAAGACGGCTGGCAACGCGCCACGGCCTGGTTCAAAGCCAATGGCGTCGCCTGAAGACGGCGCCTTGTAGCCACCCCGCCGAAGGCCGTCCGCGTGACGGCCTTTCTCTTTTTATGAACGGTATGCGGCCCTGACGGCCGCTCTTCTTGCGCAAGCCCAGCTATGAATTTGATAGTCATCATCGCGGCGACCCTGGTTGCCGGTATCGGGAGCGTCTGGCTCGCGGCCCTGTTGTTGAAGGTGGGTGTGCGCAGCGGGTCGGGCGGCGTGAACCCGCAGCACCTGCTGAGCCTGGCGGCCGGCGCGCTGCTGGCCACTGCCTTCATGCACCTGCTGCCCGAAGCCTTCGAAAGCCGCATCGAGCCGGCGCTGCTGTTCGCCGTGCTGCTGTTCGGGCTGGTGTTCTTCTTCCTGCTCGACAAGGCCGAGCTGTGGCACCACGGGCATGAGCATCACCATGGCGAGGAGAAGGGCGGGCACGACGGCCACGACCATGGCCACGAGCACTCGCACGCTCATGCACACGACCACGGGCCCCGCACCGGCGGGTGGGCCGTGCTCACGGGGGACAGCGTGCACTGCTTCGGCGACGGCATCCTGATCGCCTCGGCCTTCGCCGCCGACCTGCGCCTTGGCCTGGTCGCCGCCATCGCGGTGCTGGCGCACGAAGTTCCGCATCACATCGGCGACCTCGTCGTGCTGCGCCAGAGTTCGGCCAACCAGCGCGCAGCGCTGGTGAAGGTGTCGCTGGCCGGCACCATGACCGCGCTGGGCGGCATCGCGGGCTGGTGGCTGGTCGATCAGCTGCACAGCTGGCTGCCGTACTTCCTGGTGCTGGCTGGTAGTAGTTTTGTCTACGTGGCGCTGGCCGACCTGATTCCGCAACTGCAAAAGCGCCTGCCAGCGCGCCAGACCGCCGCGCAGATCCTGTGGCTGGCCGCGGGCATCGTGCTGGTCACACTCGTGAGCCGGCTGGCACACGGCGAGCAAGGGCACGACCATGGCCGCGACGACCCGGGCCACGGGGAGCACGGCCACGTGCACAAGGACTGACGGTCCTCCAGCTCCTGCAGGAAACTTCCCGACACCGATGCTGCGCGCCGGATGAACCGCAACGGTCGAAACAGGCGCACCATAGGGGGGCTGTCAGAAATCTGCCGAGGAACCGATCATGAACACCATCGACGCCACCGCGCGATCCGCTGCGCCCGCCGAAGACGACGAGGACGACATGCCCGCCGATGACTTCGAGGAGCAGGATGCCGACGTGTCCGACGACCTGTCGGAGGAAACGGGTATCGACCTCACCGATGCGAGCGAGCTCGATGCAGACAACGTGCCGGCCGACGAGGAATTCGATCGCGTCATGAACGCGCCCGACTGACCTCGCTCGCTCAGGCTGCGTCGCGCCGCGTGATTACCTGTCCGTTGCGTGCCCCGCTGTGCACGCCGGCGCGCCAGGTCACGGCGCCGTTCACGATCACCGCGTCGATGCCTTCGGCCGCCCGCGTCGGCGTTTCGTAGTTCGCTGTGTCGCGCACCGTCGCGGCGTTGAAGATCATCACATCGGCGTGGTGCCCCGGCTTCAGCGTGCCGCGCTCGTGCAGGCCGAAGTTGCGGGCCGTGAGCCCGGTCATCTTCCACACCGCCGTCTCCAGCGGGAACAGGCCGACATCGCGGCTGTAGTGGCCAAGCACGCGTGGGAAGGTGCCCCACAGGCGCGGATGCGGCTTCTCGCCCAGCGGAATGCCGTCGGAGCCGATCATGGTCTCGTCGAAGGCGAGGATGCGCTGCACGTCGTCCTCGTCCATCATGAAGTAGATGGCGCTGCCGGGCTGCAGCCGTTTCGCCGCCTCTTCGCCCGACACGCCCCATTCGGCGGCGATGTCCTTCAGGTCGCGGCCCGCGCACTCGGGATGCGGCACGCTCGACGCGATGAGCACGCGGCCTTCCATCATCCCGCGGTCGGTGCGGATCATGGTGGAACCCGCCGTGTACGGATAGCAGTCGAGCCCGATGCACTGGTGCTGCATCGCCTCCTTGATGAAGGGCAGCGTGACTTTCGTCTTGCCGAAGTTGTGCGTGTTCTGCACCTTGTGATGCGACACCACCACCGGGATGTCGAGCGCGCGGCCGATGTGGAAAGTCTCTTCGAGCGACTCCATCACGCGGTCGCTCTCATCGCGCATGTGCGTCACGTACAGCGCCTTGCGTGCGGTGAGCGGGCGGCCAACCTCGATGATTTCCTCGGTCGTCGCCTTCACGGCGGGCGGGTAGAAGGTGCCGGTCGACATGCCGATGGCGCCGGCCTGCATCGCTTCTTCGACCAGCGCCTGCATGGCTGCGATCTCGCTGTCGTTCGCGGGGCGGTCGAGGTCGGCCATGGCCACGGCGCGCAGGGTCGAGTGGCCGACCATCGCGGCCACGTTCACCGACGATGGCGTGGCGCGCAGCGCGTCGAGGTACGCGGCGAAGCTCGTGAAGCGGCCTTCCGCGGGCGACTCGAGCAGGCTCAGCGGCATGGGCAGGTCCATGTCCACGCGCAGCGGCGCGGCGCTGATGCCGCAGTTGCCCGCCACCACCGTGGTCACGCCCTGCGACACCTTGAAGGGCATCTGCGCCTGAGACAGCACAGCCTGGTCGTCGTGCGTATGCGAGTCGATGAAGCCCGGGGCGACGATGCGGCCGGTGGCGTCGATCGTCTGTTCCGCCGTGTGGCCCGCGAGCTTGCCGATGGCGACGATGCGGTCGCCGACGATGCCGATGTCTGCATCGAAGCGCGGCGCCTTGGTGCCGTCGATCACGGTGCCGCCGCGGATCAGAAGTTCGTAGTGAGGGAGCTTTTCGGACACGGGAGAAATCCTTTCTTCAGCGGAAATGGCAAGCGACCAGATGGCTTCCGTTCGCGGACGACGACGGCCGCTCGCCCAGCTCGGGCGCCTTCTCCTTGCACACCGCCTGCGCCATCGGGCAGCGGGTGTGGAAGCGGCAGCCCGAAGGCGGGTTCGCCGGGCTCGGCGGATCGCCCTGCAGCAGCATGCGCCGCGCCGGCGTGCGCGGGTTGGGCACCGGCACGGCTGACAGGAGAATCTCGGTATACGGATGCAGGGGCGCCGAGAACAGCGTGTCCCGGTCGGCGATCTCCACGATGTGGCCGAGGTACATCACCGCCACGCGATGGCTGATGTGGCGCACCACCGCAAGGTCGTGCGCGACGAAGAGATATGCGATGCCGAACTCGGCCTGCAGGTCCATCAGCAGGTTGACGACCTGAGCCTGCACCGACACGTCGAGCGCCGACACCGGCTCGTCGCACACGATCAGCTTCGGGTTCAGCGCCAGCGCCCGCGCGATGCCCAGGCGCTGGCGTTGCCCGCCCGAGAACTCGTGCGGAAATTTCTTCGCCGCTTCCGGCCGAAGGCCCACGCGCGAGAACAGCCACTGCACCCGTTCGCGCCGCTCGGCCGCCGCGCCCGTGCCGAAGTTGCGCATGGGCTCGGCCACGATATCGCCGGCCGTCAGGCGCGGGTTCAGCGAGGCGTACGGGTCCTGGAAGATGATCTGCAGCTGCCGCCGGCGCATGCGCATCTCGTTCGAGGAAAGCGTCAGCAGCTCCTCGCCTTCGAGCTGCACCGAGCCCGCGCTGGGCTCCACCAGCCGCAGCACCGATTTGGCCGTGGTCGTCTTGCCGCAGCCCGATTCGCCCACGAGCGATAGCGTTTCGCCGCGAGCGACGTCGAACGAAACGCCATCCACCGCCTGGATCGGCGGCCGGGCCGGCCGCAGCCAGCGCTTGGGCGTGGTGTAGTGCTTGCGCAGGTTGCGCACCTGCAGCAGCGGTGCGGTCGTTGTTGCTGCTGTCGTCATGCGGCCATCTCCTCGGCGCCGGCCGGTTGTGCCCAGTGTTCCTCGACGGCGAAGCAGGCCACCACGTGGTCGCCCTCCTGCGGCACCAGCTTCGGCGTTTCGGTGCGGCAGCGTTCACGCGCGTGGCTGCAGCGCGCGGCGAACGCGCAGCCCCGGCCCAGCTCGTGCGCGGCCGGCACCAGTCCCGGAATCTCGGTCAGTCGCGTGCTCGCGGTGTTCATCGCGGGCATCGAGGCCATCAGTGCGCGGGTGTAGGGATGCAGCGGGCGGTCGAACAGGTCGATGACGTCGGCTTCTTCCACCTTCTTTCCGGCGTACATGACCACCACGCGGTCGCAGCTCTCGGCCACCACGCCAAGGTCGTGCGTGATCATCACCACGCCCATGCCCAGCTCCTTCTGCAGCCGCTTGATGAGGTCGAGGATCTGCGCCTGGATGGTCACGTCCAGGGCGGTCGTCGGCTCGTCGGCGATCAGCACCTCTGGGTTGCAGGCCAGGGCCAGCGCGATCATCACGCGCTGGCGCATGCCGCCCGAAAGCTGGTGCGGGTACTCGTTCACGCGGCGCTCGGGCTCGGGGATCTGCACCACGCGCAGCATCTCGACCGCGCGCTTCATGGCGTCGGCGCGACTGGCCTTCTGGTGCAGCTGCACCGTCTCGGCGATCTGCCGGCCCACGGTGAGCACCGGGTTCAGCGATGTCATCGGCTCCTGAAAGATCATCGAGATGCGGTTGCCGCGGATCTGCCGCATCTCGCGTTCGCTGAGCTGCATCAGGTCGGTGCCGCGCAGCCGCACGGCGCCCATGTGGCGGCCCGGCGGCGTCGGCACCAGCCGCAGGATCGACAGCGCGGTCACGCTCTTGCCGCAGCCCGATTCGCCGACCACGCCGAGCGTGCGGCCCGCGCGCACGGTGTACGAAACCCCGTCGACCGAGCGCACTACGCCCGCCAGCGTGTGGAAATGGGTGCGCAGGTTGTCGACTTCGAGCAGCGGCTCGCCGGGGGCAAGTGCGGTGTGGGACATGGTGATCGTCATGGCATGCCCTTCACAGTTGCCGCGCCAGGCGCGGGTCCAGCGCATCGCGCAGGCCGTCGCCGAGCAGGTTGATGGCCAGCACCGTGGCCGCCAGCAGCAGGCCCGGGTACAGGATGATGTGGAACGCCACCGCCACGAAGTTGCGGCCCTCGGCCATCATGTTGCCCCAGCTCGGCGTCTGCGACGGCACGCCCACGCCGAGGAACGACAGCGCCGCCTCGGTCAGCACCGCCGCCGCCGCCACGAAGGTGGCCTGCACCACCAGCGGCGCCACGATGTTCGGCAGCACGTGGCGCAGCAGGATCATCGGCAGCCGCGTGCCGACCGCGTGCGCGGCCTCCACATACAGCTGTTCGCGCAGCGTGAGCGCGAGCGAACGCACCAGCCGCACCACGCGCGGAATCTCGGGCACGGTGATGGCGACGATCACCGTCGTCAGGCTGGCGCGCGTCACGGCCATCAGCGCGATGGCCAGCAGGATGCCGGGGATGGCCATGAGCCCGTCCATCACCCGCATGATCGGACCGTCCGCCCAGCGCACGAAGCCCGACACCAGCCCGAGCACGACACCGAAGAAAGTGGCCAGCACCGCGACCGTGGCACCCACGATCATCGACACCTGTCCGCCCCACACGGCGCGGCTGAACACGTCGCGGCCGAGCGCGTCGGTGCCGAACCAGTGCTCGCCCGACGGCGGCTGCATGCGCATCAGAGGGTCGATGTCCTGCGGGTCGTGCGTGGCGACCCAGGGGGCGCCGATGGAGAGGGCTGCCATCAGGATCAGCAGCAGTGCGCCGATGATCAGCGTCGGGTGTTTGCGCGCCCAGCGCCAGCGCGGCGGCACGAAGGGGGTGTCGCCGTGTGCATCCGGCACCGTGGGGGCGGGCGCGTCGATCTCGCTCATGGGGAGGACCGTGGACATGTTTGTTCAGTACTGGATGCGCGGATCGAACAGGCGGTAGCTCAGGTCGATCAGCAGGTTGATCAGCACGTACACCCCGGCCGACAGCAGCAGCACGCTCTGGATCACCGGGTAGTCGTGGCGCTGCACCGAGTCGATCACCAGCCGACCTACGCCCGGAATGGCGAACACCGTCTCGGTGACCACCACGCCGCCGATCAGCAGCGCGATGCCCGCGCCCACGGTGGTGGCGATGGGAATGGCCGCGTTGCGCAGCGCGTGGCCCAGCACCGGCAGTACGCCCAGGCCCTTGGCGCGGGCGGTGCGGATGTAGTCCTCGTGCAGCACCTCGAGCACGGTGGCGCGCGTCATGCGCGTCACCAGCGCGATGTAGACCAGCGCCAGGTTCACGCAGGGCAGCACCAGCGAGCGCAGCCACTCGCCCGGGCCTTCGGCGAAGCGCACGTAGCCCTGCACCGGAAACCACGGCAGCTGGATCGCGAAGCTGTAGACCAGCAGGTAGCCCACGAGGAACACCGGCACCGAGAAGGCCAGCACCGCGAACAGCATCACCAGCCGGTCGATCCAGCTGCCCGCGCGGTAGGCCGCGAGCGTGCCCAGCGGCACCGAGACCACCAGCGTGATGAGCATGGTCAGCGCCGCGATCGACACGGTGGGCTCCAGCCGCTGCCCCAGCAGCTGCGTGACCGGCATCTGCGTGAAGATCGAGGTGCCCAGGTCACCGGTGAAGAGCTTGCCGATCCACAGCCCGAACTGCTGCCACAGCGGCAGGTTCAGGCCCAGCGCGGCGCGCAGCTTCTCGATGTCTTCCGTGGTGGCGAGGTCGCCCGCGATGAGCGCGGCCGGGTCGCCCGGCGAAAGATGGATCAGCAGGAACACCACCACGGCCACCACCGCCATGACGGGCAGGGTCGCGATGAAGCGTCGAACGATGTAGCCCATGGCGGTGCCCTCGAATCCTTATTGCCTGTCGAGCGCCCAGACTGTCGGCATGCCGGACCACAGCTCGTCCAGCCCCTTCAGGCTGGTGCGCGCGGCGAAGGCGGCCGAGTACTGGCCCGCATTGATGTACGGCACGGCTTCATACGCGCGGGCCTGGAACGCGTCGAGCAGTTCCTTGCGCTTGGCGGGCACGGTCTCCTTCAGCCATGCGGTGCGCAGCTCGTCCAGCTGCTTGTCGCAGGGCCAGCCGGGCAGGGTGTTGCCGCAGGCCGCGCTCAGGTAGGCATTGCTGATGGGCGAGTTGGCATCGAACTCGCCGGCCACGGTGACGTACATGTTCCAGCCGCCGGCATCGCCAGCGTCGCGCTTGGCGCGGCGCGCGCCGATGGAGGCCCAGTCCATGGTCTGGGCGTCGACGTTCAGGCCGATGCTCTTCATCGTCTGCGCGGCCATCAGCGCCTCGGCGTTCAGGTAGGGCACGTCGCTGGGTACCAGCAGCACCACCTTCTCGCCCTTGTAGCCGGCGTCGGCGAGCATCTTCTTGGCCTTGGCGACGTCGGCCTTGCGGTAGGGCTCGGCGCCGGCCGCGGTGTCGTTGGGGCTGCCGCAGATGAACCAGGTGGCGCAGTAGGCCATGCGCATGTCCAGCGGGAAGCCCATGGCCGCCATGAAGCGCTCCTGGCTCACGGCCTGCAGCAGCGCCTGGCGCACCTTCGGGTTGTTGAAGGGCGGATGCAGCTGGTTCATCACCAGGAAGCCCTGGTAGGCGCCGCCGGAGCCGATCTTCACGCCCGTGTCGGTGCGCAGCGGCGTGATGTAGTCGGGCGGCAGCTGCTCGATGATGTCGACCTCGCCGCGCTTGAGGGCGGCCACAGCGCTGTTGGCGTCAGGCAGGTAGAGCCACTCGACGCGATCGAAGCTGCTCTTCTTGCTGCCGGCCAGGCCGCTCGGCGGCTCGCTGCGCGCCACGTAGTTGGGGTTGCGCACGAACACCGCCTTGTTGCCCGGCACCCATTCGTCGCGCTTGAAGATGAAGGGGCCGGAGCCCAGCACTTCGGTCAGCGGCGCGGTGGCCGGCATCTTCGCCAGCCGCTCGGGCAGGACCACCGGCGGAAAGCCCGAGGGCTTGGCCAGCGCGTCGAGCACCATCCCGAAGGGCTCGTTGAGCGTGAGCGTGAAGCTGCGCGCGTCGGTGGCCTTCCACTCGGCACCGCTGGCCGTCATGGCGCGGCCGAGGCTGTCGCGTGCGGCCCAGCGTTGCAACGAGGCGACCGCGTCGGCCGAGGTGACGGCGCTGCCGTCGGAGAACTTGAGGTTGGGGCGCAGCGTGAAGCTCCACTGCTTGCCGTCCTTCGAGGCGGTGTACTTCTCCACCATCTGCGGCTGCGGCTTGCCGTTCGCGTCCTGCGCGAAGAGCGTGTCGTAGACCATGTAGCCGAAGTTGCGCGAGATGTAGGCGGTGGTGAAGGTCGGGTCGAGGATCTTCAGGTCGGCATGCGCCACCACCTTCAGCGTCTTGGGCTGCGGCGTCTGGGCATGTGCGGGAAGGCTCGCCGCGAAGGCGGTGGAAAGGGCCAGGGCGGCGAGAGCGCCAAGCGTCCGTCGTTTCATCGTCGGTTCTCCGGTGAGGGCAGGCAGCAAAAAAAAGAAGGAAGGGCTCAGGCCGCGACGCCGATCGGCCATTTCGGCAGGCGGGCCTTGCGATACGGCAGCGTGTTCAGGTCGAGCGTGACGGCGCCCGGTGCGCCTGCGTAGATGACGTGCTTCGCCACCTTGGAATACGACGCGTAGAAATGCTGGGAAGACTTCACGACGATGATCTTCTTGGCGGCGAGGTCGCAGCCCAGCTGCGTGAAGAGGTCGGTGCCCATCGCCTGGTTGCGCAGCGTGATCAGCACGATGTCGATGCCGTTGGCCTCGACCAGCGCGCTGTCGCCCATCAGCGTGGGCGTGCCGGCCAGGCCGGTCATCACCAGGTCGTGCTTGAGCGCCTTCACGGTGCATTCGACATCGAGAGGGTCGCCCGACAGCGGGCTGATCTTGCCGCCGAGGCGCATCGGCAGCTTCGCGCCCACGCCCGCGTCGAAGGCGATGCGCACCGCTATCGGGTCCCACAGCGGGCCCAGCGCCGCATTGGTGATGCCGCGCTCGACCATGCGGCGCAGGATGAAGGTGGAGTCGCTGGCCGCGCCGCCGCCGGGGTTGTCGGCGCCGTCGGAGATGACCACCGGGCCGCTGTCGAAGGCCAGGGCCTCGTCCAGCGATGCATCGATGCCTGGGTAGTTGACGGTGAGACCGTCGCGCATCGCGATGACCTCGTCGGCGAGCTGGCGCGCCAGCAGGTCGGCCTTCGCCTTGTCGCCGTCGGTGTAGACCAGCACCTTGGTGCCCATCTCGGGCACGTCGCCCCACGAGAAGCCGTGCGTGAGCGAGATCGAGAGCACGCCGTCCTTGCCCTCGAGCGACTGCATGCGCTCGACGAAGCCGCGCGCCGGCTGGCGCGAGGTGTGGACCGTGACGATCATGTCGCAGTCGACCACCGCGGGCACCGGCCGCACCTTGCCCTCGACCGTGGCGGCGCAGATGTCGACCAGCTCCAGCCCGCGTTCGAGCACGTCGGTGTGCGGGTACTCCTTGAAGGAGATCATCACGTTCGCGTTGGAGATCATCTGCGGCGTGAGGTGGTTGTGCGGGTCGAGCTCCGCGCCGATCACCACGTCGGGCCCGACGATCTGCCGCACGCGCGCCAGCAGGTCGCCCTCGCAGTCGTCGTAGCCGTCGGCCACCATCGCGCCGTGCAGGCCGAGCAGCACCATGTCGACCGGCAGCACCGCGCGCAGGTCGTCGAGCAGCTCGTCGCGCAGCGTCTCGTAGGCGTGGCGCGTGGTCGTGCCGCTGGGCTGCGCGCCGGCCACCATGCCTTCGAACAGCGTCCAGCCCTTGTCGGCGCCGCGCATGCGTGCGGCCCACAGCGGGCCCGAGAACAGCGTCATCGCCTCGGGGTGCTTGCCGGCGGGGAAGTAGCCACGGTCCTTGAAGGAGGCGAGGCCTGTCGGCATCGGACCGAAGGTGTTGGTTTCGGTGGCAAGGGAAGCACTGAAGACGCGCATGGTCGGACCTCGTGGGGTGGGTTTGTGTTTGTTGTCGGAGGCGGGCCGGGCTCAGCCCGCGGCCGTGCGCAACCGCTGCGGGCCCAGCATTTCCGCCGTGAGCCCGAAGGAGGCGATGCGCTCTGGCAGCGGCAGCCCGCGCGCCAGCGCGGCGCAGGCCTCGCCCATGGCGGCCGATGTCTGGATGCCGTAGCCACCCTGCGCAGCCACCCAGAAGAAGCCGGGCACGCCGGGTTCGAAGCCGCCGACGAGATCGCCGTCGGCCACGAAGGAACGCAGGCCGGCCCAGGTGCGCGTGGGGCGGCGGATGGCGAGGGTGGTCGCTTCCTCGATGCGATGCATGGCGATGGCGATGTCCATCTCCTCCGGCTGCACGTCCTGCGGCTCGACCGGATCGGCATTGGCCGGCGAGCCGAGCAGCATGCCGGCGTCGGGCTTGATGTACCAGCCCTCGTCGGCGCCGAACACCATCGGCCAGTGAGCCACGCTCTGGCCATCGGGTGGCGCGAAGATGAACGCCGAGCGCCGGCGCGGCTCGATGCCCAGCGGCGGCACGCCGGCCATGCGGGCGATGGTGTCGACCCATGCACCGGCCGCGTTGAGCACCACGGGCGCTTCGTACATCGCGCCGCCGGCTTCCATTCGCCAGCGGTCGCCCACACGTTGAATGGCCGTCACGCCCGCATCGCACACGAGCTTGCCGCCCGCGCGCCGCATGCCGCGCAGATAGCCCTGGTGAATGGCGTGCACGTCCATGTCGGACGCATCAGGCTCGTAGACGGCGCCTTGCACCTGCTCGGGACGCAAGGCCGGCACCATCTCGCGCGCCTCTTCGCCGCTCAGGCGCGAGGCGCCGGTGTTCATGTCGCGCAGCACCTGCCAGTGGGCTTCGAGCTCGGCCATGTGGTCGGCGCCCGCGACCATCATCGCGCCGCGGGGCGTGAGCAGCGGGTGCTCGCTGAAGCCTTCGGGCGGGTGTTCGAGGAAGGCCCGGCTCGCCATGGTGAGGGCACGCACCTGCGCGGTGCCGTAGCTTTCCATGAAGAGGGCGGCGGAGCGGCCGGTGGAGTGGTAGCCGGGTTGCGATTCGCGTTCGAGAAGGATCACGCGGGCGTGCGGCGCGAGCCAGTGGGCCACCGAGGCCCCGGCGATGCCGCCGCCGATCACGAGGAAGTCAGCCACGATGGGCTCTGCAGTGCTGGAAGTCATCGACGAAAAGTGTAGGAAGAAATTTGCGGATACGCAAATTAATTCAGAGATGCCAAGGGGAAACCATGATGCACCGTGCTGGTGAAATTTGCGTTCACGCAATTTGCGTATACGCAACTTTCGCGCCTGCGTCACGCGGGTTGGCATGGATGGCGCGCGCCCCGGCTGGCAGAATCTCCGGCACCACAGGAGAAAGCCAAGCGTGAATCCACACACAGGGACCAAGACGGGAGCGAAGCCCGGGGACGAGCCGCCCACGCTGGACCGCGCCACCTTCGGCAACCGCCTGCGCACTGCACGCAAGCGCTTCGGCTGGACGCTGGCTCAGCTGGCCGAGCGCTCGGGCGTGTCGATCACCACCATCTCGCGCGCCGAGCGCGGACAGCTCGCGCTGGGCTACGAGAACTTCACGGCGCTGGGCCGCGCTCTCGACATGGACATGAACGCCATGTTCGCCGGTGCCGGCGTCAAGCCCGCGCAGCTCGACGGGCCGGTGGTCACGCGCGCGGGCAAGGGCGTGGTCTACAAGGGGCTTTCCATCGCCTACGAGTTCCTCGGCACCACCGCGGCGGGCAAGCAGATGAGCCCCATCGTCGGCACGGTGCATGCGCGAAAGATCCACGGCCCGGAAGACTTCGTGCGGCACGGCGGCGAGGAGTTCGCCTATGTGCTGTCGGGCGAGATCGAGGTGCACTTCGACAACGGCGAGGTGGTGCGCATGGCCAAGGGCGACTCGCTGTACTTCGACAGCCGCCTGGGCCACGCCTATATCAGCGTGAGCCGCCAGCTTGCGCGCATCGTGGGCATGACCATCGGCGAGAGCGGGCACATGCAATCTGCGCGCGAGGCGCCTGCGTTGAAGGCGCCTCGCAAGACCGGGGCCGCGAAGAAGACCGCGGCTCGGGCCAAGCGCTGAGTAGCGTTCTCGCGCGGCGCCGGGTGTCTCCGATTTGCGCGCGGCCGGCGCCTTGCCCCGCTATGCTTGCCGTCGCCATTCACTCGGAAACCGAACATCATGACCATGCGTTCTTCCTTCTTCGCTCGCTGCTCGATTGCCGTGGCTTGCAGCCTGGTGCTCGGCGCTGCGCACGCCGCACCCGACGCCAAGCTGCTCGCCGCCGCCGAGAAGGCGCAGCCCGCCGTGATCGACAACCTCAAGGAGATGGTGCTGATCGAATCGGGCAGCCTCAACGTCGACGGCCTGCTCAAGATGGCTGACGTGGTGGAAGGGCGGTTGAAGGCCGCCGGCTTCAAGACCGAGCGCCGCAAGGCCACGGCCGGCGCGGGCGCCGACCTCGTCATCGGCACCCTCAAGGGCACGGGCAAGCGCAAGATCATGCTGCAGGGTCACATGGACACGGTGTACGCGCCCGGCATCCTGAACAGCCAGCCCTACAAGGTCGACGGCAACCGCATCTACGGCCCCGGCATCGCCGACGACAAGGGCGGCCTCGCGGTGATGCTGGCGTCGCTGAAGATCCTGGCCGACGCCGGCTGGCGCGACTACGACACGCTCACCGTGCTGATGAATCCCGACGAGGAAGTGGGCTCGGTCGGCTCCGGCGAACTGATCGCCACCATGGCCGACCAGCACGACACGGTGCTGTCTTTTGAACCGACGGTGGCGAAATCGGTGGCCAAGGGCGAGTCGCTGCTCCTGGGCGCGGCCGGCATCGCACAGGCAACGATGGAGGTGAAGGGCCGCGCCGCGCATGCCGGTGCCGCGCCCGAACTGGGCCGCAACGCGCTGTACGAACTGTCGTACCAGATGCTGCAGACCAAGGACCTCGCCAAGGACATTCCCGGCGTGACGCTCAATTGGACCGTGGCACGCGCCACCGGCCCCATCAACCAGATCACCGAGAAGGCGCAGGCGCTGGGCGACATCCGCATCACGCAGCCGGGCGCCGAGAAGAAGCTCAACGAAGCGCTGCAGGCCAAGATCGCCGCCGGCAAGCTGATTCCCGACACCGAGACCACGGTGAAGGTGGAAGTGGGCCGCCCGGCCTTCATCGCGGGCGACAAGGGCCGCGCGCTGGCCGAGAAGGCGCAGGCCATCTACAAGGAAATCGACCGCGAGCTCGCGCTGACGCCGATGACCGGCGGCGGCACCGATGCGGGCTACGCGGGCCGTTCGGGCAAGGCAACGGTGGTCGAGAGCTTCGGCCTCGCGGGCTTCGGCTATCACGCACGCGACGAGTACATCGAAGTCGATTCGATCGTGCCGCGCATCTACCTCGTCACGCGGCTGCTGACCGAAATCGGCAAGAACTGACAGGTTCTGAAAAGAGCCGGCATGCGTTAGCCGGCTCGCCGCTCAGGGACGCTCTTGCGGCTGCCCTGGTTCGCCGTGACGGGGCGGGCGATGGGCCGCTGCTGCTGCTGCTGCCGCTGCCGCCGCCACGCGCTGTTGTTGCTGTTGCGCCTGTTGCTGGGCGTGCTGCTGCGCTGCCTGCTGTTGCTGCGCCTGTTGTTGTTGGCGTTGCTGTTGCATCTGCATCGCCTGTTGCTGCTGTTGCTGGTGCGCGGCTTGCTGTTGCGCCTGTTGCTGGCGCATCTGTTCCATCTGTGCCTGCTGCTGCTGGCGCGCTTGGTTCTGCGCCTGTTGCTGCTGTTCCCGTTGGTGCTGGATCTGGGCCTGTTGTTGCTGCTGTTGCTGGTGCGCGGCTTGCTGTTGCGCCTGCTGCTGACGCATTTGCTCCATCTGTGCCTGCCGCTGCTGGCGCGCCTGGTTCTGCGCCTGTTGCTGCTGCTCCCGTTGGTGCTGGACCTGTGCCTGTTGTTGCTGTTGCTGTTGCTGCAACTGGGCCTGCTGCTGCGCTCGCGCTTGCTGTTGTGCCTGCTGTTGTTGCTGCATCTGCTGGCGTCTTGACTGCTCCAACTGCGCCTGCTGCTGCTGCTGCTGTGCTCCCGGCGGTTGGCCCGCGAGGCGCGCCGGCGGGTGCTGCTGCTGATGCGCCTGTTGTTCTGCCTGCTGCGCTTGTTGTCGACGCAATTGGTCCTGCTGCTGTTGCTGAAGCTGTGCTTGCCGCCCCTGCTGCTGTTGCTGCAGTTGCTGCGCGTGAAGCTGCTGCGCCTGTTGTTGTTGCGCCTGCTGCTGCGAGCGCTGCTGCGCCTGTTGCTGCATCTGCTGCTGGCGAAGCAGGGCCTCCTGCTGGCGGGCCTGCTGTTGTTGCTGCTGCTGCTGGGTCAGCGCGGCTTGTTGCTGCATCTGCTGTTGCTGCTGCGGCGCGAAGCCCGGAGCGGTCGCGAAGTTGGGTGCCGCGGCGCCGGCCGGCAGCCCGCGCGGTGCGCCGCCGTTGTTGTTGTAGACGGTGCGCACGTTGTTCACGTTGTTGACCACCGTGGTCGAGCGCGAGATGTAGGTGTTGTTGTTGTAGACCACGGCCGGGCGGTAGGCCGGGGGCGGCGGTGCGCCGCGGTCTCGGGCGCGCCAACCCGGCGCGCCCCAGTTCACGTTCCACGAATGCCAGCCCCAGTCGTGCCGCTCCAGCGCCGCACCGACCACCACGCCGGCGCCGAACGCGAGCACGCCGGCCGTAATCATCTGGCCCTGGCTGTAGCCCGGCGCCACCTCGACCGGCGGCGCATACGCATAGCCGGGGTACACCGGCTGCGGCGTGCCGTAGATCACCTGCGGGTCATAGGCCGGCACATACACCACGTCGGGCTGCACGGGCTCGATGGTGATGTATTGCGGCGGCGGTTCGATCACCGCGGGGCCGCTGTAGTACGCGGCTTGTGAATCGGGCACGGGCGCGTAGTTCTGTGGCGTCGCCGCGCTGACCACGCGCAGCTTGTCGTTGTTCTTGAGCCGGCCGGCCTTGGCCGCGCGTTGCCGCATGACCTGGATCGCGTTCATCACGTCGGTCGGGTCGTTGTAGTAGGCCTTGCCCAGCGACTCGGTCCACGGGATGTTGGCGGCCATCTGGTCGACCACGCTGCGGAAGGCGGTGAGCGACTTCACGCTAGGGTCCCAGGGCTGCTGGTTGGCTGCATCGGCCAGCGGTCCGGCCTTGAGGCCGCGGTTCTGCGCGAGCCAGTCGTGCGCGGCGGTGATCTGCTCGGGGTAGGTGGCGCCGGCCAGGATCTGCGCGACCAGCTTGTCGGGGTACAGCGCAATGGGCGCGACCATCTGGTAGAGCTGGTCGGCCGAGGGTGGCACATAGGCCACTGGCACGGCTGCAGGCGCGTTGTTCTGCGGCACCGACGGCGCGGGAATGGACGATGCGGCGGGGTCGACGGCAGCGGTCGGCGTGCTGGTTGGCTTGTCGCAGCCTGCGATGGCGAGTGCGCCGATGCACACCGAAATCGTCAGGAGCCGCGGGACCGTCGGGCGATGGGTTTTTGTCATCTGGAGTTCCATGTGGGCGCCGGCGTCGGCCCGGAACTCTTTCAACGGTGCGCGGCGGCAGGCGATGACAAAGCCTGCGCCCCGGATGCAACGGTCTGTGTCGGTTCTGCGCGGTCAAGCCTGTCGGCGCAGAACCACACGGCCAGGAGGCCGCTGCCTAGCTGCGGCTACTTGGCGCCGCCCGTGTACTTGGTGACGCTGGTGGCACTCACGTGATAGCCGCTCACGCCCATCATCGAATCGTTGCGCAGGGTCTGCAGCTTGCCGGTGACCCATACCGTGTCCATGGCGCGGAACTTGGCGCCCTTCTGCGGCACCACGTGCAGGATCTGGTTGGCCGGCGGCGGCGGCGTGTGGATGCAGGCGCCGAAGTAAGGCACCAGCAGGAACTCGGTGACTTCGCCCTTGGCTTCCTCGAGCGGCACGATGAAGCCGGGGATCCTGACTTCGGTGCCGTTCATCGCGGGATTGGTCGGCGCGTTGTTCGACACCTCCTGCATCTTCATGAGCATCTCGTTGGCGCGCGGGTCGCCGTCGTCGAGCGCGCTCAGGTCCATGCCCTTGAATTCCTTCGCCGGGTCCCAGTCCTTGGGCACCAGTTCTTCCCAGGTGATCTGGCGCGGCTGGCCCGGCACGGCCTTGGGCGCGGCTGGCGTTGCCTTGCCACCCAGCGGGTTGGTGGCGGTGGTGTCCTTGGGTGCAGGCTCCACGGCCCAGGCGGCGGCGGCAAGGCCGGTGCCTGCGAGCAGCATCGAAAGCCGGATGAAAGCTTTGCTTTTGGACGTCGTGTGTGCGATGGGCATGATTCAAATTCTCGGTGAGAGGCCGTCGGCAAGGGAGAGGCGGTAGGCGCGGATGCCGGGCAAGAGGCTTGCCAGCCATCCGGCCGTCAGCAGGCTTGCCATCAGCAGCCATTCGTTCAGTGTAGGTTCCGAGAGGCTCAGTGTCAGTCCGAACTGCGACTGCAGCCATGGCGAGAGCAGGGTGATGCCCAGCACAGCCATCACCACGCCGAAGGCCACGCCGAGCACGGTGACCATCGCGCCTTCGAGCGCGAGCAGCGCCAGCACATGGCGCAGGCCAGCGCCCACGGCGCGCAGCACGGCGAGTTCGCGGCGGCGTTCGTTGAGGCCGGCCATCACCACCGAGACCAGCCCCGCGAGGCTGACCAGAGCGACCAGCGCGGACATCAGCAGCAGCGCGTTCTCGCCGATGCCGATCACGCTCCACAACTCGTCGAGCGCCACGCCGGGCAGGATGGCCATCAGCGGTTCGCCGGTATAGGTCGAGATCCATCGCTGCACGCCGAACACCGCGGCGCGGTTCTTCAGGCCCACCAGCGCGGCCGTCACGTTCTTGGGCGTGAGGTCGAACTTGCGTACCTGCTCGGCCGGAATGTGCACGCCCGGCATCGGCGCGCCGCCCACCCATTCGAGGTGGATGGCCTCCATCGCGGCGAGGCCGATGTGCACCGTGCGGTCGACCGGCGTGCCGGTGCGCGCGAGCACGCCCACCACGGTGAAGGGCTTGTCCGCATGCTCGGCCACGTTGAGTTCGCCGCTGCCGTGGGCGAGGGTGATCTTCTGGCCCACGCGGTAGCCGAGCTTGTCGGCCACTTCGGCGCCCACCACCGCATCGAACAGCTCGCTGAAGGGCTTGCCTTCGCGCAGCTTCAGCGTCTGCCTGTCGCCGTAGCGGAAGTGCGTGAAGTAGTCGGTGGACGTGGCCAGCACCGCGAAGCCGCGGTGCGAATCGCCGAGCGACAGCGGCACCACCCAGTCGACACCCGGGTGCGCGGACAGGGCCTGCACGCTCTTCCACGAGATGTTGTTGGTGGCCGCGCCGATGCGGAACACCGAGTACAGCAGCAACTGCGTCGAGCCGGTGCGCGCGCCTACGATCAGGTCGGTGCCCGAGACGGACGATGAGAAGTTCTCGCGCAGCTCGGTGCGGATGCGTTCGACACCCAGAAGAAGAAAGGTCGACAGTGCGATCGAGAACACGGTGAGCGCGAGCGTGAAGCGCCGGTTCCAGGCGCTGTGCCATGCAATGGAGAAGAGTGCCTTCATGCGTCCACCGCCATCGCGCTGGTGGCCGCACGGTTGATCTCGGGCAGCAGCACATGCCGCGCGAAGCGCTGCGCGATGCGCTGGTCGTGGCTCACGAACACCAGCGCGCTGTGGTGCTCGGCGCAGGCCGTCAGCAGCACGTCGAGGAAGGCTTCGCGCCGGTCTTCGTCGAGCGCGGAGGTGGGCTCGTCGGCAATCACCACCTCGGGCTGGCCGATGAGTGCGCGCGCGGCGGCCACGCGCTGCTGCTGCCCGACCGACAGCTGAACGGCCTGGCGCTTCCACAGGTTGCGGTCGAGGCCCATCTGGTCGAGCAGGTGCTCGGCCTCGTCGCGCGAGCTGCCGTTGCGCGATGCGTTCGCCTCGCGCCGCTGCGAGAAGCGGCAGGGCAGCAGCACGTTGTCGATCACGCTCAGGTACGGCAGCAGGTTGAACTGCTGGAAGATGTAGCCCACATGGGCCACGCGGCTGCGGTCGCGTGCGGCGCCCGAGAGCTTCGACCAGTCGTGTCCGAGCAGCGTGACCCGGCCTTCGTCGGCCACCAGCACGCCGGCCAGCAGCGACAGCAGCGTGCTCTTGCCGCAGCCGCTCGGGCCGTGCAGGAACACCGATTCGCCCGCGGTGATGCGAAAGGCCTCGATGTCGATGCACGGTTTCTTCACGCGGGGCCATGCGAAGCGCAATGCTTCGGCTGCGAGCACGACGCGCAAGGGCGACGGCTCGGCCTGCAGGGAGGTACTCACAGCCTTACTTGCCCCAGCTCAGGCGGACGGGCTGGGCGGCTTGCGCACCGGCAGGGCGCTTCAGCTGGCGCTTGAACTGTCCCTGCGCCGTGGCAATCTGCGAGTCGATCTGGCGCAAGCCTTTGAATGCACCGAACAGGTTGAGGTCGATGAACTTCGCGGCGGCCGCGTTGGTGCAGTTGAAGGAGAAAGTGGCGTCGAGGTCGGCGTGGCCGACGGGCTCGGCGGGGTCGGGGTTGCCCAGGCCCAGCGCGCCTGAGCGCAGGTCGACCGGTCCGAGCTTGCAGTTGGCGGCGGGGTCGACGATGAAGAGCTTGTCGGCCGCACGCAGCTGGGCGACGGCCTCTTCGACGAGCTTCTTCTCGGCATCGGTCTTGGGTGCGCGTTCGAAGCCGATGATGTTGTCCAGGGGCGACTCCATGTCGATCACCACCGTGGGGCCGTCGACGGCCACGTCGAGCTTGAGCTGGCCGTGTACGTGGGCGTGCTGCTGCTGGGCCTGTGCCGGGAGGAACGGGGCCGCCGCGAAGAGCGCGGCGGCGATTGCGAGTCCCGCGGTGCGTTGGAAGCTCCGGAATGGTCGACTCGTCGTCATCAATGTCATGGTTCAGCGCCTTGCCGGGTCGGCAGCCCCGGCGTGTTGCTCCACTCGCTCCAGCTGCCGGCATAGAGCGCGGTCGTCCCGAACCCCGCGATCTGCATGGCGAGCAGATTCGGCACGGCGCTCACGCCGCTGCCGCAATGGTGGACGACGGTCGCCGCGTCGCGTCCCGCGAGCAGCGCTTCGAACTCGGCACGCAATTGCGATGCCGGCTTGAATTTGCCGTCGGGGCCGAGGTTGTCGGCGAAGGGCCGGTTGAGGGCCCCGGGGATGTGACCGGCAATCGGGTCCAGAGGTTCCACCTCGCCGCGGTAACGTGCGCCGGCGCGTGCATCGATCAGGTTCTGGTCAGGCTGGCCGAGCCGGCGCACCACGGTGTCGGTGGTCACGAGCTTCGCGATGGGTTCGCCCGCGACGAAGTTCGACTGGAAGCGCGCGGGCTCCTCGCGGTCGGTGACTTCGCCGCCCGCGGCCTGCCAGGCCTGCAGGCCGCCGTCGAGCACGGCCACAGCCTCGTGGCCCATCCACTTGAGCATCCACCACAGGCGGCCACAGTAGTTGGCGCCGTTGCGGTCGTACACCACGGCCTGCATGCCGTTGGCGAAGCCGATGCTCGACAGCCACGCCGCGAACTTTTCGCGGCTGGGCAGCGGGTGGCGCCCGCCCGATGCGGGCACGCCGTCTTCCTGCGCCACCACCACCTCGCCGTGTGCACCCGGGACGCCGTGCCTGGCGCTGAGGTCGGTGTCGAGGTTGGCGTACAGGGCGCCCGGAATGTGGGCGGCGGCGTACTGCTGCGCGCCCGCTTCGGGCTTCATGAGGTCGAAGCTGCAGTCGAACACCATCAAGGGCGTGTCGCCCGCTTGCAATTGCTGGAGTTGTTCGACGGAGATGAGGGTGGTGTACATGGCGTGTGCTCCTTCGAAATCGAGAATGTATTTATGTCGTTCAGTGCTCTTCGGCCGGCGCCTTGGGCACCGCCCGCTGTCGCAACACGGTTGCGGCAATGCCGCTCGCGATGATGAGCGCCATCCCGGCCCAGCCGGTGGCATCGATGCGGTCGTTGAACAGCACCACGCTGTAGAACGCAGCAAACACGATGCCCGAATACTGCAGGTTGGCCACCACCAGCGTACCGGCTGCGGTCTTGGCGGTTGCGTAGGCGCGGGTCATGCAGAGTTGTCCGAGGGCGGCCAGCAAGCCAATGGGCAGCAGCCACAGCGCATGCTGCCACGTCCATGCACCGCCGTCCGAAAACCCGGTGGTCGCCGTGGCAATGCCACCGGCCACGGCCGAGCCCACCGCGAAGTAGAAGACCGTGCGAAGTTCGGGCTCGCCGATGCGCGACAGCGCCACCACCTGCATGTAGGCAAAGGCGGCCGTGAGGCCCGACAGCAGGCCCAGCATGCCCGCGAAGCCTTCGTTGGCGTTGACGCTGGGCTTGAGCATCAGCACCACGCCCGCGAAACCCGCCAGCACGGTCAGCACCAGCGCGCCCTGCAGCGGCGGGCGTTCCACGCGCCCGTCGCGCCCGGGCACCGGCACCCACGCCAGCAACGAACCGCCGACGAGGAAGGCCGCGACCCACACGCTGCTCATGTAGTTGAGCGTGACGGCGGTGGCCAGCGGCATGTGGGCGATGGCATAGAACCACGCGCCCAGCGAGACCACGCCGATGGTGCTGCGCCAGGCGTGCATGCCGGGGTAGCGGGTGGCCAGGGAGACGCTGCGGTTGCGGGCCAGGAGCCAGAGGAAGACGATGCCGATGAGGCCGCGGCCCAGCACCATCTCGCCGCTGTTGAACCACGCCGAGGCCACCTTGACGACAACGCTCATCGTGGCGAACAAAAAGGCGCCGAGCACCATCCAGAGCGCTTGCACTATCTACTCTCCCCCAGGCTTCGCGCACTTCGTGTCGCTTCTCCTGCCCCCTCGCCGGGGGCAACACCAGCGGCCCGGCAAAGCCGGTTCCGCGGTGTTTCCATCACACCCGTCGATGCGGCTGTCATCGACTCAGGCGTTCTGCATCGCGCTGCGATACCACTCGTGGAACTGCTGCATGCCGTCTTCCATCGGGCTCTGGTAAGGGCCCGTTTCGTTGTCGCCGCGCAGCATCAGCGCGCGGCGGCCGGCGTCCATGCGCTCGGCGATCTCGTCGTCTTCCACGCAGGTTTCCATGTAGGCGGCCTGCTGGGCTTCGACGAACTCGCGCTCGAACGCGACGATTTCCTCGGGGTAGAAGAATTCGACCATGTTGAGCGTCTTCGTCGGGCTCACGGGGTGCAGGGTAGACACCGTGAGCACGTGCGGATACCACTCGACCATCACATGCGGGTAGTAGGTGAGCCAGATGGCGCCGTACTTCGGCGGCTTGCCGTCGCGGTACTTGAGCAGCTGCTCCTGCCACTTCTGGTAGATCGGGCTGCCCGCGCGGCCCAGGCGGTTGGCCACGCCCACCGTCTGCACCGAATAGCGGGGCTTGAACTCCCAGCGCAGGTCGTCGCAGGTGACGAAGCTGCCCAGTCCCGGATGGAACGGGCCAACGTGGTAGTCCTCGAGGTAGACCTCGATGAAGGTCTTCCAGTTGTAGTTGCACTCGTGCAGTTCGACGCGGTCGAGCGCATAGCCGCTGAAATCGAGATCGGCCTGCGGCCCGAGGCCGGCCATGTCAGCCGCCACGTCAGGGCCTGAGCCATCCGGGTTCTTCTCGAACAGAAGGCCGTTCCATTCGGTCAGCGGGTAGTTGTGCAGGTTCAGGCAGGGGTCCTGCTCGAAATGCGGGGCGCCGATCAGCGTGCCGGTGGTGCGCGAATCGCTTGCGGCGTAGGTCCAGCGGTGCAGCGGGCAGACGATGTTGCCGCCGGCCTGGTTGTCGAGCCGGCCCCGGCCCTGGAGGATCAGGGCCTGGCGGTGGCGGCAGACGTTGGAGATCAGCTCCACGCCCTTGGGTGTGTGAACCAGCGCACGGCCCTGGTGCTCCTGCGGCAAGGTGTGGAAGTCGCCCATTTCGGGCACGGCCAGGCGATGGCCGACATAGCGGGGCCCTCGCGAAAAAAGGTTCTGCATTTCGCGGGCATAGAGTGCCTCGTCGAAATACGCGGAAACTGGAAGTTGGCTCGCGGCCTGCTGCAGTTGAAGACTTAAATCAGACATGGAGGACCTGACCAAGCTCCCCACAGGGAGAAAAAAAGGAAAGAACGGAAAGGCGCCGTCCGGGAGGCTCGACGGCCCGAAGAGTGTGTTGACGTCGCCAACGAGAGAAGTTCGCATTGTACCCGGGGGCATTTTTTGTCCCCCGGCTCTTCACCCGGCTTGGCCGCATGCAATCGGGCACCGCTCGAGGGGGGGGCGCGGCTCGTCTGGAGGAACGGCCGCACGGTTGTTCTGCTCCCAGTCCTAAAATGCCCGGTTTCACCCACGTTTCGCTTGCATGCCCAAGGTGCCTCCCCCTTCCTCGTCCAGCCCGGCGGCAACGCCCGATACCGGCCCGCTGCCTGCCAGTTACGAAGCCGGACTCCAGGAACTGGAGCAACTGGTGGCGGAACTCGAATCGGGCCAGCTGCCCCTCGACCAGCTGCTCGTGAGCTACCAGCGCGGAGCGGTGCTGCTCGCCTTCTGCCGCGACAAGCTGCAGGCGGTCGAAGACCAGATCAAGGTGCTCGATTCGGGCAGCCTCAAGGTCTGGACGCCTGAATGAGCGCCGCCGCGCTGAATTCCAGCCATTGGGACGCCCGCACGCTCGCCGGCTGGAGCGACCCCCATCTGGCGAACGTCGAAGCGGCCTTGTCGCGCTGGGTCGGCGTCGATGCGCCCGTACTGCTCGGCGATGCCATGCGCTATGCCGTGCTCGATGGCGGCAAGCGCCTGCGGCCCTTGCTGGTGCTCGCGGCCAGCGAGGCCGTCGGCGGCAACCGGGCCGCCGCCCTGCGCGCGGCCTGCGCCACCGAGCTGATCCACGCCTATTCGCTGGTGCACGACGACTTGCCGTGCATGGACAACGACGTGCTGCGCCGCGGCAAGCCCACCGTGCACGTGAAATTCGGCGAGGCCGATGCCCTGCTGGCCGGCGATGCGCTGCAGGCCCTGGCCTTCGAACTGCTCACGCCCGACGGCGACGAGATTCCCGCTGCCACCCAGGCCCAGCTGTGCCGACTGCTTGCCCGGGCCGCGGGCAGCCAGGGCATGGCCGGCGGCCAGGCCATCGACCTGGCCAGCGTCGGCATTGCGTTGAATGAAGCACAGCTGCGCGAAATGCACCGCCTGAAGACCGGCGCGCTGCTGCAGGGCAGCGTCGAGATGGGCGCTGCCTGCGGCTCCCTCGCCGGCTCGGCACTGGCCGCGCTGCGCGACTATGGCGCGGCCATCGGCCTGGCGTTCCAGGTGGTCGACGACATCCTCGACGTCACGGCCGACTCGCACACCCTGGGCAAGACCGCCGGCAAGGATGCCGCTGCCGACAAGCCCACCTACGTGTCCCTTCTGGGCCTCGACGGCGCGCGCGCCCAGGCCCGCCAGCTGTTGGCCGACGCGCTGGCCGCGCTGGCCCGCAGCGGCCTGCCCGACACCGCAGCGCTGCGCGCTTTGGCCCACATGGTGGTCGATCGTGATCGCTGAGAGAAAAGTACAAACCTTCCCATGGCTCCGCTGCTTCCCACACTCCACGACCCCTCGCCGATCCGCAAATACGACCGGGCCCAGCTGCGCCAACTGTCCGACGAGGTGCGCGCCTGCGTGCTCGACAACGTCTCGCGCACCGGCGGCCACCTGAGCTCCAACCTCGGCACGGTCGAACTCACCGTCGCGCTGCACCACGTGTTCAACACGCCGCACGACCGGCTGGTGTGGGACGTGGGCCACCAGACCTACCCGCACAAGATCCTCACGGGCCGGCGTGAGCGCATGCCCACGCTCAGGCAGATCGGCGGCATCTCGGGCTTTCCTCAGCGCACCGAGAGCGAGTACGACACCTTCGGCACCGCTCATTCGTCGACCAGCATCTCCGCCGCGCTCGGCATGGCCATGGCCGCCAAGCAGAAGGGCGAAGACCGCCATGCCGTGGCCATCATCGGCGACGGCGCGCTCACGGCCGGCATGGCCTTCGAGGCGCTGAACAACGCGGGCGTGTGCGACTGCAAGCTGCTCGTCATCCTGAACGACAACGACATGTCGATCAGCCCGCCCGTGGGCGCGCTCAACCGCTACCTCGCGCAGCTGATGAGCGGCAACTTCTACGCCGCGGCCAAGAGCGTCGGCAAGAGCGTGCTGCGCAACGCGCCGCCGCTGTTCGAGCTGGCCAAGCGGCTGGAGCAGCATGCCAAGGGCATGGTCGTGCCGGCCACGCTGTTCGAGCAGTTCGGCTTCAACTACGTGGGCCCGATCGACGGCCACGACCTCGACTCGCTGGTGCCCACGCTCGAGAACCTCAAGCACCTCGAGGGCCCGCAGTTCCTGCACGTGGTCACGAAGAAGGGGCAGGGCTACAAGCTCGCGGAGGCCGATCCTGTCGCCTACCACGGCCCCGGCAAGTTCGATCCGCAGGTGGGGCTGGTCAAGTCCGCTGCGGTGGTGAAGCAGACATTCACCCAGGTGTTCGGCCAGTGGCTGTGCGACACCGCCGCCGCCGATGGCCGGCTGGTGGGCATAACGCCCGCGATGCGCGAAGGCTCGGGACTCGTGGAGTTCGAGAAGCGCTTTCCCGACCGCTACTACGACGTCGGCATCGCCGAACAGCACGCCGTGACTTTCGCGGCCGGCCTGGCCTGCGAGGGGCTCAAGCCTGTGGTCGCGATCTACTCGACCTTCCTGCAGCGCGCGTACGACCAACTGATCCACGACGTGGCGATCCAGAACCTGCCGGTGGTGTTCGCGCTCGACCGCGCGGGCCTCGTGGGCGCGGACGGCGCCACGCACGCGGGCGCGTACGACATTCCGTTCCTGCGCTGCATTCCGAACATGAGCATTGCCTGCCCGGCCGACGAGCGCGAATGCCGCCAGCTGCTGACCAGCGCCTACGAGCAGAACCATCCGGTGGCCGTGCGCTATCCGCGCGGAGCGGGCGCCGGCGCTGCGCCGCATCTCACGCTCGAGGCCTTGCCCTTCGGCAAGGGCGAGATCCGCCGCGAAGGTAGGCGCATCGCCATCCTCGCGTTCGGCACGCTGCTGTATCCCGCGCTTGCTGCGGCCGAGCCGCTCGACGCCACGGTGGTCAACATGCGCTGGGCCAAGCCGCTCGATGTCGAACTGCTGCTGAAGGTCGCGGGCACGCACGACGCCATCGTCACGCTGGAAGAGGGCGCCACCATGGGCGGCGCGGGCAGTGCGGTGCTCGAGGCGCTGCAGGCTGCCAACATCCAGAAACCGGTGCTGCAGCTCGGCTTGCCCGACCGCTTCATCGAACACGGCGATCCGGCGAAGCTGCTGGCGAGCATCGGGCTCGACGCGCCCGGCATCGAAGCCTCGATCCGCGAGCGCTTCATTTCGGGCGCAGGGTAAACCCCCGCCGAGCCCTGTAAGCGCGTTTTTACAATCAAGAAGACTTACACAGTCCCCGACGCGGCCACAAGCCGCGTTTTGTTTTATTCCAAGAACTCGGAGAGCTATCAATGGATCGTCGTTCCCTCATCAAAAACGCCGGCATCGCGGGCGTTCTGGCCGCCGGCATCGCACCCGCGGTTCACGCGCAGGCCACCGTTCGCTGGCGCCTGGCGTCGAGTTTTCCCAAGTCGCTGGACACCATCTTCGGCACCGCCGAAGTGTTCGCGAAGAGCGTCAGCGACATGACGGGCGGCAAGTTCCAGATTTCCGTGCACGCGGGTGGCGAGCTGATGCCCGCGTTCGGCGTGGTCGACGGCGTGCAGAACGCCTCGGTCGAAATGGCCCACACGGCCCCGTACTACTTCTACGGCAAGGACCCGACCTTCTGCCTCGGCTGCGCCGTGCCTTTCGGCATGAATACCCGCCAGCAGAACGCATGGATGTACGAAGGCAACGGCCTGAAGCTGATGCGTGCGTTCTACGCCAAGTACAACATCATCAACCTGCCGGGCGGCAACACGGGCGCGCAGATGGGCGGCTGGTTCCGCAAGGAAATCAAGTCGGTTGCCGACCTGAAGGGCCTGAAGTTCCGCACCAACCCGTTCGCAGGCAAGGTGCTCGAGCCCTTCGGCGTGATCCCGCAATCGATCCCCGGCGCCGACCTGTACCCGGCGCTCGAAAAGGGCACGCTGGACGGCCTCGAATGGGTCGGCCCGTACGACGACCAGAAGCTGGGCTTCAACAAGATCGCCCCGTTCTACTACTACCCCGGCTGGTGGGAAGGCGGCCCCGAGCTCGACTTCTACATCAACACCAAGGCATGGGAAGGCCTGTCGGCCGACTACAAGGCGGTCGTCGAGGCTGCTGCCGCGCACGCCAACATCACGATGACGGCCAAGTACGACGCCAAGAACCCTATCGCGCTGAAGCAGCTCGTAGGCTCGGGCACCAAGCTGCGCCCGTTCTCGCAGGACGTGATGAACGCCGCCTTCAAGTCGGCCCAGCAGATCTACTCGGACCTGAACAACAGCAACCCCGAGTGGAAGAAGATCTACAGCGACTGGTCGAAATTCCTGGCTGACCAGAACGCCTGGTTCCGCTACACGGAAGGCACGTTCGACCGCTTCATGCAGCAGCAGAAGCTGTAAGCGCGCCTTCGCATTCGCATGCAAAAAAGCCCCGCCGGGTTCGGCGGGGTTTTTTTTCGTCTGCGCTTCTCGAAGCGCGTGGCCTTGTTCAGTCGCCCTTGTAGCCCGAAGCCTTGATGATCGGCAGCCAGCGCGCGGCCAATGCGTCGGTGTAGCGGACGACCTCTTCGGTGGAGCCACCGGGCAGCAGGTCGTAGCCCACGCGGCCCAGCTTGTCGCGCACGTCGGGCATGGCCAGTACCTTGCGCACGGCCTGGTTCCATTGGGCGATGGTGGCGGGCGCCATGTTGGCGTGGGCGTAGAGCACGTAGCGCGACGAGGCCACCAACGTCGGGTACCCAGCTTCGGCGAAGGTGGGCACATCGGGCAGGCTGTCGGCGCGCTTGTCGCCGGCAACGGCCAGCACGCGAAGCTTTCCGGCGCGGTGGTATTCGGTGAGCGTGGTCGTGGCGTCCATGCCCGAGCTCACCTGGCCGCCGAGAAGCTCAGTGACCATCGGTGCACCGCCGCGGTAAGGCACCAGCGTGGAGCCCGAGCGCGACACGGCCACGAAGTCCATGGCCAGGAAGTGCAGCAGCGAACCCACCGTGGTGATGCCGATCGAGCCGTGGTCCGGGTTTGCCTTGGCGGTCTGGACGAACTGGGCCAGTGTCTTGATCGGCGACGCTGCGCTGACAGCAATGCCGAACTGAACGCCGGTCACGTCGGTGATCGGTTTGAAATCGGTGGCCGGATTGAAGCGCATGTTGGCGTAGATCGCCGGGCCGATGAACATCGGGTCCACTGGCGCGAGCAGCACGGTGGCCCCGTCGGCCGGCGCGTTCTTCAACACCTCGGCCGCCAGGCGGGTGCCGGCCCCGGGGCGGTTGTCGATCATGACGGTGCGGCCGAGTTCGTCCTTCAGTTTTTCCGCCAGCAGGCGGCCCATGAAGTCGGCCGGGCCGCCGGCCGGGAACGGCACGATGATGCGATTGACGGTTTGCGCCTGCGCCGCCGCCGGCAGCATGCAGCCCAGGCCCATGCCCATGGCGGCACCTGCCAGCAGGGTGCGACGCGAAAGCGGGGCCGCGGAAGCGGGGTTGTGTTGACTCATGGGAAAGCTCCTGATGGAAGTGAGGGAGAGCGGGGACGAGGGACGAGGATGGAAAGGAATCAGCGAGTGGTGAAGGGCAAAAACTGCGCGGCGCTTTCAAGCACCTGGCCTGCTTCGAGCAGCAGGTCCTCGCGAAAGCGCCAGGCCAGCAGTTGCACGCCGATGGGCACGCCACCCGCCATGCCGGTGGGCACCGAGAGGCCGGGCATGCCCAGCGCGGCGGTCGCCAGCAGCGGGCTCTGGGCATCGATCAGCGCACGCGCCTGTTCCAGCGTGCCGGCGTCTTCGTCTTGCGGGCAGGGGCGCTGCCATGACACCGGCATCAGCACCAGCGGATGCGATTGCAGAAAGACCGACCAGCTGCGAACCAAGGTCTGGCGCCGCGCCAGCGCATCGAGAAAGCCGTCGCGATCGGTCTCGGGCATGCCGGCCAACAGATGCCGCTGGCTTCGCTGCATGGTTTCGTCGCCGTGCTGCTCGACGCCCGCGATGATGTTGCGGCGGCTGTCATCGACCGTCAGCGTGCGCCACAGGGCGGCCGCCTCGTTGAAGAAAGGCAGTTCGGCCTCGACCACCTCGTAGCCGGCTTGCTGCAGCCAGCGCGCGGCATCGTTCAATGCCGCGGTGACGGCCGGGTCGACGGGAATGCCGGGCGAACGCCTGAACAGCGCCACCCGGATCGGGCCCGCGGGCCGGGGCAGCTCGTGCGGCACCGGCACCCAGTTGGGGTCGCGCGCATCGCCTCGTGCCATTGCCTCGTAGCCCAGGCGCAGGTCGGCCAGGTTGCGCGCCAGCGGTCCTTGCACCGACATGAGTTGCGGCGTGATGCCCCGCTCGGCCGTCGCACTCGGGTTGTAGGCGGGCACACGGCCGACCGTGGGACGCAGCCCGAGCACGCCGCAGGCATAGGCCGGGTAGCGAATGGAGCCGCCGATGTCGTTGCCGTGCGCCAGTGCGCCCATGCCGCTGGCCACCGCGGACGCCGCGCCGCCGCTGGAGCCTCCCGGAGTGATGGCTGCATCCCACGGGTTCAGCGTGCGCCCGTGCAAGCCGTTGTCGGTGAACCAGCGCGACGAGTAGGTGGCCGTGTTGCTGCGCCCGACGATGATGGCGCCGGCCTTGCGCCAATGCGCCACCACCGGCGAGTCTTCGTGGGCGATGTGGTCGCGCAGCGGCACCACGCCGTTGGTCGTCGCGTGGCCGGCCTGGTCTGCATTGATCTTGATGCTGACCGGCACGCCGTGCAGCGGGCCCAGCTCATCGCCGCGGTGCGTGCGCTGGTCGGCGGCATTGGCGGCGGTCAATGCTTCCTCGGCCAGCACTTCCGCCAGGGCATTGGTCTGCGGGTTGAGTTGCGCGATGCGTGCCAGCACGCTGGCCGTGACCTCGCGACAGGACACATCGCGCCGGCGCACGGCGGCGGCAATGTCGACGGCGCCCAGCTGCCAGAGCGCTTGTTGCGGATTCATCATGTGTGTTCAGGCTCCAGAAAATTCAGGCAAAGGAAACCCCGCACCCCGGCGCGACCGGGATGAAAAAAGAAGGGGAGTGATGTGGCTGCGGTCGCGGTGGTCCGCGCCGCCGTCGAGGTCAGCCGCTCGTGCTGTTGCTCATCAGCAGGCTGCCCCGGTCGACGCGGGACTCGGCTTCAAGGGCCAGTGCTTCGGCGTGCTCCATGTGTACCCGCATGATTTCGCGCGCGCGCTCGGGATCGCGGGCGCGCAGCGCGTCCAGCAGATCGGTGTGGCTGTGCATGATTTCTTCGTCGAAACGATCGAACTCCGGCAGCGCGTGGCGCACGATGATCACCCGCCGGATGACGTCGTTGAGCAGGCGGCAGACCAGCCCCAGGAAGGGGCTGCTGCAGGCGTCGATCAACCGGTCATGGAACAGCAGGTCGGCCTCGCGGCGCTCGTTCCAGTCTTCGCTGCCTCCGTGCGCCGGATGGCTGTGGCCGATCAGCGCCTCGAGCTCGGCCAGGTCTGCTTCGTCCAGGCGAGTGGCCACGTTGGCGGCCAGTTCGGGCTCGACCACGCGGCGCAGCGCATACAGCGTGGTGATGTCGACGGGCTGGAAGTACAGGAAGTTGGACACCGCTTCCAGACACTGGTCGTACGAGGTCTGCGTGAGCGTGGCGCCGCCGTTGGGCCCAGTGCTGATGGCCACCAGCCCCTGCACCTGCAGCGCGGCCAGCGCCTCGCGCACCGTGCCGCGCGAGACGCCCATCTGCTCGATCAGTTCTTTTTCTTGCGGCAGCTTGCCGCCGACCTGCTGCTGGGTCTGGACGATCCAGCGCTTGATGCCGTTGACGACCTGGTCGGAGCGTTTCACGCGCTTGTCGCGTGTCAGAGGGGGGTTGAGCTTGGGTGGCATGGCGTGTGGAGATTTATGATCATAAATATCACAAATCCATCAAATACTGTCAACCGGGTTCGCCCGCACACGCCGTCGGGAATGCGTGCGGCGGTGTTGAAGGGAGCGGGTCGGCGCGTCGGGCCGACGGTGCAGACAGATGCAAACGAGCCGCCATGGCCGGGCAACTGCTCCAGCCATGGCGGCTCGTTTCAGGGGGTTAGGGGGCCGGGCTCAGGGCGCGCCGGCTTCCGCCGGAGGCGGCGTGGATGGAGCAGCCGGCACGGCCCGCTTCGCCACGCGTTCGCCGAATGCGATCAGCACCTGCGGATCGCAGGCATGGAACCACGTGATGCCGCCGTAGCGCCGGCGCACCAGCAGGCGCGGCGCGATCACCCGTTCGAGCATGCGGATGTGCACCAGCTTGAGCTGCGCCACGTCTTGCGCGCTCACGCGCTTGTCCCAGAGCCAGGTCTGGATGAGCACGTCGTCTTCGAGGCGGGTGCGGCTGTAGACGATCCAGTAGCCGACCCACACCACGCACAGCACCGCGATGCCGAACACCACCAGGGCGCTGGTGGACCAGGTGGTGGTGCGCAGCGAAGGCAGGCTCCACAGCGCGAAGGCGAAGATGTCCACCACGAGCACCACTGCCAATGTGCGCAGCAGCGGCGGGAAGGCGGCGCTCTCCAGCGGGGCGCTGCTGCTGCCGTCGCCGATGCTCACGGCTTGGTGGCTTCGCCGGAAGCCGGCGGCGGTGCCGGCGTTTCTTCCGGCGTCTTCTTCTCGTTGCCGAACGGGTCTTCCATGTTCACGCCGTTGTTGTTGTCGGGCGAATTGGCCTGCTCGTCCGCCGGCATGTCGAGGTTGACCTTGTCGATGTCGACGACCTTTTCCTTCTCGAGGAACACGGTGACCGTCTGCGGGAAGAAGATCACGATGGCCACCAGCAGCAGCTGCATCAGCACCCACGGCACGGCGCCGAGATAGATGTCGCGCGAGTCCACCTTCCTGGGCAGCGCCCCGTTCTTGAACAGCGTGTCCGCGATGCCCCGCAAGTAGAAGAGCGCGAAGCCGAACGGCGGGTGCATGAACGAGGTCTGCATGTTCACGCACAGCAGCACGCCGAACCACACCATGTCGATGCCCAGCTTGTGGGCCACGGGGCCCAGCAGCGGCAGGATGATGAACGCGATCTCGAAGAAGTCGAGGAAGAACGCGAGGAAGAAGACGAAGAAGTTCACCGCGATCAGGAAGCCCACCTGACCACCCGGCAGGCCTGACAGCATGTGCTCGATCCACTTGGCGCCGTCGACGCCCTGGAACACCAGCGAGAACACGCGCGAGCCGATCAGGATGAACACCACCATCGCCGTGAGGCGCATGGTGCCTTCCATCGCGCCCTTCAGCAGCTCCCAGTTCAGGCGACGATGGATCAGCGCGAGGATGAGCGAGCCCACCGCGCCCATCGCACCGGCCTCGGTCGGCGTGGCGATGGCCTTGTCCATGAACGGCAGGCCGCCCATCGAACCGAGCACCGCGAAGATCAGGATGGCCGAGGGAATGATGCCGCGCAGGCACTTGCCCCACAGCGCCCAGCCGTTCAGCGTGCGCGCGCTGGTTGGCAGGCCCGGCACGAAGTGCGGGCGGATGCGGCCGACCATGAAGGTGTAGATCGCGAAGATCAGAACCTGCAGGATCGACGGACCCCAGGCGCCCTTGTACATCTGGCCCACGTCGGTGCCGAGTTGGTCGGCCATGACGATCAGCACCAGCGAGGGCGGCACCAGCTGCGTGATGGTGCCCGAGGCGGCGAGCACGCCGGTCGAGTAGCGCATGTCGTAGCCGTAGCGCATCATGATCGGCAGCGAGATCATCGCCATGGCGATCACCTGGCCGGCCACCGTGCCGGTGATGGCGCCGAGGATGAAGCCCACGATGATCACCGAGTAGCCGAGGCCGCCGCGCACGGGGCCGAAGAGCTGGCCCATCGAGTCGAGCATGTCCTCGGCCAATCCGCATTTCTCCAGTACCGCTCCCATCAGGGTGAAGAACGGAATCGCGAGCAGCGTTTCGTTCGCCAGGATGCCGAAGACGTTCAGCGGCAGGTTGGCCATGAAGCCGGCCGGAAACCAGCCCATCTCGATGGCGAAGAAGCCGCAGATCAGGCCGAGGGCCGAGAGCGAGAACGCGACCGGGAAGCCGATCAGCATGATCACCACGAGCCCCGCGAACATGATCGGGGCGAAATTTTCCATGTGCATTTCTACTTGTCCTGCGGTGCGGGAGAGGGCGAGGCCGGAAGGGGGCGCAGGGCGCTCGTCACTGCACCGGCTTCTCGTAGTGCGTGTCCATCGTGATCAGGCCGCGCAGGTAGGCAATGCGCTTGATGATTTCCGCAACGCCCTGCAGGAACATCGCGGCGAAGCCCACGGGCATCAGCAGCGCGGCGGGCCAGCGGACCAGGCCGCCGATGTTGCCCGACATCTCGCCCGTGACCCACATGTTCCAGAAGAAGGGCCAGGTGAGGTAGGTGAACAGGCCCATCACCGGCAGCAGGAAGAATATGAGGCCGAACAGGTCGACATACACCGGGCCGTGGCCCTTGAGCTTGCCGTAGATGATGTCCACGCGCACATGCTCGTTGAAGCGCAGCACGACAGGTGCCCCGAGCATCACGGTGGCTGCGAAAAGGTACCACTGGATTTCGAGCCAGGAGTTCTTGCTGAAGTCCAGGCCGTAGCGGATGAGCGCATTGCCGGCTGAAATCAGCGAGGCCGCCAGAACGGCGTAGCCGGCGATCTTGCCGAGCTTTTCGCTGACCCAGTCCATGCCGGTCGCGAATTTGAGGAATGCAGACAAGGGGGTGTCTCCCGCGAAGCCCAAAGGTGAAACGCCTGCCCCTGGTGGGGGCCGCGCAAAGCCCGAGATGTTACCTCGGTGAACCTTTGTATTGCCTTGACGCGGGGGGCGGGGTTTACCCGGAATACGGGTCTCGTCCGGGACGTGGGGGGACGCCCCGGTCGCCATAATCGCCCATGTCTTCGCGCCTTCCGCCTTCGACGCCTTCGGGCGCCATGGGCCTGCCCCATTCGATCGATTCTCCTGACATGTGCCGCGCCGGCCGGGAGCTGTTGTCCCTGGCGCTGATCGATGCGCGCAACCACACGCTGCACCTGCTGTCGCTGTACGAGCAGGTGCTGGGCGCCGAGGCGCTTGCCGCGCCGCCGATGCTCGAGGAAGAGGGCGTGCTGCCGCCGGTCTGGCTGGCCGGCCACATCGGCTGGTTCGCCGAATGGTGGATCGGGCGCAACACCCAGCGCGCTTTCGGAGCCGACTGTCCGGTGCGGCCCACGCGCCTTGCGGCCATCGACCCTGATGCCGACGGCTGGTGGAATCCCGCGCAGAGTGCGCCGCAGCGGCGCTGGACACCCGACCTGCCGGACCTCGCGCAGACCAAGGCCTACCTGCTCGAAACGCTGGAGAGCACTCTCGAGCTGCTCGACAACGCGGCCGAGACCGATGCCGGCCTGTATTTCTATCGCCTCGCGCTGTTCCACGAAGACCTGCGCGGCGAGCAGTTCGTGGTGATGGCGCAGACGCTGGGGCTGCCGCTGGGCTTCGAGCAGGCGCCCATCGCCGTCACGCGCGAGCCGCTGCTGCTGCCGGCCACGCGCTGGGAGCTGGGCATGCCCGAGAGCGGCTTCGCCTTCGCGCAGGAGCGAGGAGCGCATCGCGTCGACGTGCCCGAGTTCGAGATCGACGCACAGCCCGTCACCTGGAACCAGTACATCGAATTCGTCGATGACGGCGGCTACGACCGCGAGGAGCTGTGGCACGGCGAAGGCTGGCGCTGGCTGGCTGCGCAGGCCGAGGGCCGACGCGGGCCTCGCCACGTCGAACAGATCGGCGGAGCACGCAGCGGCACCGGCGGTTCGGTGCTGCAGCAGCGCTTCGGCGCGACGGTGCGCGCGGCCGGCCACCACAGTGCGGTGCACCTGAGCTGGTGGGAGGCCGATGCCTGGGCACGCTGGGCCGGACGTCGCATCGCGACCGAGGTCGAATGGGAGATCGCGGCGCACACGGCCGCGCGGCGCGGCTTCCGTTGGGCCGACGTGCATGAATGGACGGCGGGCACCCTGCAGCCGTGGCCGGGCTACCGGCCCGACCCGTGGAGCGCGGGAGGCGAATTCGATCCTGCGGCAGCCTTCGGCCGCGCGCGCGTGCTGCGCGGGGCTTCGTTCGCGACGCGTGCGCGCCTGCGTTCGCCGCGCCGCCGCGGCTTTGCGCTGCCTCATCGCGACGACGGCTTCGTCGGCTTTCGCACCTGCGCGCTGTAGAGACTGATGGTCAGCGTTCGCCGCCGGCTTCGGACGACAGCGGCGGTGCCACCTCCTCCAGCGGCTTGCGCTCTGCGTCGACCGCATGGCGCAGGGCCAGCAGCCCCGCGACGATGACCAGCGCCGCCCCGATGCCGTAGCCCACCATCACCGCACCCCGGCTGCCGGTCTCGATCAGCAGGCCGAACAGCAGCGGCGCAGCGAAGCCGCCCGCGCCCATGCCGACCGCATAGAAGATCGCGATGGCGATGGCCCGCATCTCGAGCGGAAACACCTCGCTCACCGTGAGGTACGCCGAGCTCGCCGCCGCCGAAGCCAGGAAGAACACCGCCGACCAGCACATCGCCTGGCTGCGCGCATCGAGCCAGCCCATCATGAAAGCCCAGCCCGTGAGCGCGAGGCCGACGCCCGCGAGCACATAGGTCAGCGCGATCATCCGTCGCCGTCCCACGCTGTCGAACAGCGGCCCCAGCAGCAGCGGCCCGAGCACGTTGCCCAGTGCGAACGGAAAGATGTAGAGCGCCACGTCACCTTCGGGCACCCCATAGAAGCGCGTGAGCACCAGCGCATAGGTGAAGAAGATCGCGTTGTAGAAGAAGGCCTGCGAGATCATCAGCGCCAATGCGACCACGCTGCGCTGCGGATAGCGCCTGAGCAGCACGCGCGCCACTTCCCGCATCGGCGGGCTGTTGGGGCGCGCGGCCGTGTAGTTCACATGGCCTTGCGGCGCGGGCAGCGGTCCGTGCTGCGCCTCGACCTCGGCCTCGATTCGCTCGACGATGCGCCTGGCTTCATCGGCCCGCCCGTGCGCAACGAGCCAGCGCGGGCTCTCTGGAACGTGGCGCCGCACCAGCAGGATCGCCACAGCCAGCACCGCGCCCAGCGCGAAGCCTGCGCGCCAGCCCCACACCGGGCCGATCACGCGCGCGTCGAGCAGCACGAGGCTCAGCGCCGCGCCCAGCGCCGCGCCGATCCAGAAGCTGCCGTTGATCGCGAGGTTGACGCGCCCGCGCACGCGCGCCGGAATCAGCTCGTCGATGGCCGAATTGATGGCCGCGTATTCGCCGCCGATGCCAAGCCCCGTGACGAAGCGGCACAGCGCGAAGAAGGCGAAGTCGGGAGAGAACGCGGTGGCCAGCGTGCCGACGGTGTAGACCACCAGCGTGACGAGAAACAGCTTCTTGCGTCCGAGCCGGTCGGTGAGCCGCCCGAAGAGCAGGGCGCCGAGCACCGCACCTGCCACGTACACCGAGCCCGAGAGGCCGATCTCGCCGGCCGTGAGCCCGAGCGTGTCGGGCCGCTCCAGCACCGCGCCGATGGAGCCCACGAGCGTGACTTCGAGCCCGTCGAGCACCCAGGCCACGCCCAGTGCGATCACCACGCGCCAATGCCAGCGCGACCACGGCAGGCGGTCGAGGCGGGCAGGGATATCGCTGCGCAATGCCGTCATTGCGCCGATTATTGGAAGGCGGCCGGCGCGCCGCCTGTAGGACCCGGCCTCCGATCAGGCCGTCTCGGCCAGCGCGTCGGCCAGTGCGTTGACCATTCGATCGATCTCCGCCTTCTCCGCAATGAAAGGTGGCGCGAGCTGGATCGTGTCGCCGCCGTAGCGCACGTAGAAGCCCTTCTTCCAGCAGTTCATCGCGATCTCGTACGGACGGCGCGCGGGTTCGCCCGGCAGCGCGGCGATGGTGATGCCCGCGGCGAGGCCGTAGTTGCGGATGTCGGCGACGTGCTTGCTGCCCTTGAGGCTGTGCACCGCGTTCTCGAAGTGCGGCGCCAGCGCCTGCACGCGGCCGATCATGTCTTCCTTCTGCAGCACGTCGAGCGCGGCGATGCCCGCGGCGCAGGCCACCGGGTGTGCGCCGTAGGTGTAGCCGTGCGGGAACTCGAGCATGTAGTCGGGGCCGCCGGCGGCCATGAAGGTGTCGTAGATCTCTTTGTTGGCGACCACCGCGCCCATCGGTTGTGCGCCGTTGGTGACCTGCTTGGCGATGTTCATGATGTCGGGCGTCACGCCGAAGGCTTCGGCGCCCGTGAGCGCGCCGCAGCGGCCGAAGCCGGTGATGACCTCGTCGAAGATCAGCAGGATGTTGTTCGCGGTGCAGATGTCGCGCAGGCGCTTCAGGTAGCCCTTGGGCGGAATCACCACGCCGGCCGAGCCCGCGAAGGGTTCGACGATCACTGCCGCGATGTTCGAGGCGTCGTGCAGCGCGATCAGGTCGAGCAGGCGGTCGGCCAGCTCGGCGCCGTTCTCGGCCATGCCGCGCGTGAAGGCGTTCGATGCGAGCTGCGTGTGCGGCAGGTGGTCGGCCTCGACGCCCTGGCCGAACAGCTTGCGGTTGGCTGCGATGCCGCCGACCGAGATGCCGCCGAAGTTGACGCCGTGGTAGCCCTTCTCGCGGCCGATCAGGCGCGTCTTGCTTGCCTGGCCCTTGGTGCGCCAGTAGGCACGCGCCATCTTCAGCGAGGTGTCGGCGGCTTCGGAGCCCGAGCCGGTGAAGAACACGTAGTCGAGGCCGGCGGGCGTGAGCTCCTTGATCTTGTTGGCCAGCTCGAACGAGAGCGGGTGGCCGAACTGGAAGGCGGGCGAGTAGTCGAGCTTCGCGATCTGGCGGCTCACCGCTTCGGTGATCTCGGGGCGGCCGTGGCCGAGGCCCGAGCACCACAGGCCCGAGAGGCCGTCGAAGATCTTGCGGCCGTCGGCGTCGGTGAAGTAGGCGCCCTTGGCCTCCACGATGATCCGCGGATCGGCCTTGAAGTTGCGGTTGCCGGTGTAGGGCATCCAGTGCGCGTCGAGCCAGGCGGCGTCGGTGCGCAGGGCGGGCGTCGGTTCGATGGCGGGCGTGGCGAGGGTCATGGCGCTTCCCGCACGGGGCGGGCTCCGGGGGTGATGGGATGTGCCGATTGTTCGCAGAGCCTTCAGTGTGGAGAATGGCGCAATATCAATGTTCACTTGACAGTTCATGCAAGTAAAAGAGAAGGCCCAGAACAGTGCCCGGAGCACCCGCAGCCGCGCCGTTCTGGGGCAGCTCAGCGACATGGACCTGCGGCTGCTCAAGGTGTTCAAGAGCGTGGTCGATTGCGGCGGCATGGCCGCGGCCGAACTGGAGCTGAACATCGGCACCTCCACCGTGAGCCGCCATGTGAAAGACCTGGAAACGCGGCTCGGCCTGGTGCTGTGCCGGCGCGGCCGGGCGGGCTTCGCGCTCACGGCCGAGGGGCAGCGCGTGTACGACGAGACGCTGCGGCTACTGGCCTCGGTCGATGCCTTCCGCGGAAGCATCGACGACATCCACAACCGCATGGGCGGACAACTGGACGTGGCCTTGTTCGACAAGACCGCGACCAACCCGAAGGCGCGCATCGGCGAGGCAATCGCGCGCTTCACCGAGATCGCGCCGGAGGTGAGCCTGGCGGTGCATGTGGGTTCGATCAACGCGATCGAGCAGGGCGTGCTGGAGGGCAACTTCCAGATCGGCATCATCCCGGCGCACCGGACTTCGAAGAGCCTCGTGTATGCGGACCTGTTCGACGAGACGATGCTGCTTTACTGCGGCAGGGGCCATCCGCTGTTCGACAGCCCGCATGCCAAGCTCACCTGGTCGAAGCTTGGCGCGCATCATTTCGCGGGGCTGGGCTACCACTCGCCCAACATGGAGCTGAGCCACCGCGCCAAGCTGTCGCGCAAGGCCACCGGCTTCGACCAGGAGGCGATCGCGACGCTGATCCTCTCGGGGCGCTTCCTCGGCTTCCTGCCCGACCACTATGCGCAGGCGTTCGAGCAGCGCGGGCTCATGAAGGCGGTGCTGCCGGCGCGCTTCAATTACGCGTGCCGGTTCGTGAGCCTGCTGCGGCGGTCGCCGAAACCGTCACGGGCGGTATTGGCGTTTCAGGCGTGTCTGGAAAAGGCCCATGCCTGAAGCGGCGCGGGATCGTTCAGAGCACTGGTTGATAGGCCGGCACAAGCTAAAGGAGGAGGCCAAAGGCCGGGGGACATTCGCGGAGGGGAGTACCGGCGGCCTGTGCACGCGCCCTGAAAAATTTAACGCTGCCCGCTCGGCAGCAACAGATGCTTCGCCCCGATGTGCGCCTCCATCTCGTGCATGTGCTGTTCGGCATCGACCATGTGTTCGGTCATCAGGCGCCGCACTTCGTCGGCATCTTCGCGCCGGTAGGCGGCCAGCAGTTGCGTGTGGTAGTCGACGTTCGTCTCGCCGAAGTGGTGATGGTCCAGCGCCTTCTTATAGACCACGAGGTCGCGCAGCAGGTCGTTCAGGAAGCGGCACATGAAGGACAGCACCGGATTGGGGCAGGCCTCGGCCAGCATGGTGTGAAAGGCCAGTTCGGCTTCGCGCTGCGTGCGCAATTCGTCCTCGTTGGCGGGCTCGATGGTGCAAAGGCGCACGTTTTCTTCGAGCCGTTCGAACTGCGAGGGCGTCAGCTTGCCGATTACGCTCACCGCCAGCTCGGGCTCCAGCACCTTGCGCAGCTGGTAGATGTGATGCCCGTCGAGGTGATGGAAGTGCAGGAAGTTGCGCAGCGGCTCCGAGGCATGCTCGACCGACACCTGCTGCAGGTACGCGCCGCCGCCGGGGCCGGTGCGGATGGCGATGAGCCCGCGCACCTCCAGCGCCTTCAGTGCCTCGCGCACCGTGCTCTTCGAATAGCCGAAGAGCTCGATCAATTCCTTCTCGTTCGGTAGCCGGTCGCCGGGCTGCTTGCGCTCCGCCACGATCCAGCGCTTGACGTCCTCGACGATGACGTCCGAGAGCTTCTGCCGCTTGGGACGGTTCTCTCCCACTCTCATTGAAACGCTCCATGCCCATCGGGAGATGCGCGGGATGCGCAACAGCGCGCGATCTTAAACGGCGTGATGCAGAGGGGTGGTCTGGTTTTGGGCACAGGGCTTGCTAGCGGGTTTTTACCAGCATATTAATCCTATTTATCCGCTTAAATTTGCCGGCGCCTGCTCTCCCTCGCTTCTTTTCTCCTCTTCACTACGACCGGAGTTCCTCCATGCAACGCAGACAACTTCTTCAACTCGCCGCCCTCTCGGCCGCTCCCGCCTCGCTCCTGGCCGGTCGCGCCGCCTTCGCCCAATCGGCCGATGCGATCCGCTTCGGCTGCCCGGTGCCCATGTCGGGCGCGTTCGCTGCCAATGGCAAGTTCGCCGACCTGGGCATGAAGCTGGCCATCGAGCAATACGGCAGCGTGCTGAAGCGTCCGCTGGCCTACACGGTGCTCGACACCGAAGGCAAGCCGGCGACCGCTGTGCGCAAGGTGCAGGAAGCCTCGCAGCAGCAGGGCGCGAAGTTCTTCGCGGGCGGCATCCTGTCGTCCGAAGCGCTGGCCATGGGCAAGGAGGCCGAGAAGGCCGGCGGCCTGTTCATCACCACCGCGGGCGCCGACGAGATCACCGGCAAGGACTGCAACCCCGCCACCTTCCGCTGGTCGGTGCCCACCTTCGGCGCCATCGAGCAGACGGTGCGCCCGCTGATCTCGTCGATGCCCAAGGCCAAGCGCTGGTACACCATCACGCCGCAGTACGTGTTCGGCGAGGGCCTGCTGGGCGCGGCCAAGAACATCTTCCAGGAGAAGGGCATCGAGCACGTGGGCAACAGCTACCACTCGCTCAACGAGAAGGAGTTCAGCGGCTACCTCACCAACGCGATGGCGGCCAAGCCCGACGTGCTGCTGCTGCTGAACTTCGGTGCGCAGTCGTCGGCCGCGCTGCGACAGGCAGTGAGCTTCGGCATGCACAAGAACATGACGATCCTCATCGCCTGGGCCTCGGGGCTCGAGCAGTTCGACGAGCTGGGCGCCGACCTGTGCGACGGCGTGTACTTCGGTGCGCAGTACTGGCACACGGCCGACACCGCGCTCAACAAGGACCTCGTGAAGCGCACGGCCGACAAGCTCAAGATCGTGCCCAACTACAGCCTGGCGGGCTCGTACATCTGCACCAAGATCCTGATCGACGGCATCGTGAAGGCGGGCTCGGTGGACCAGAAGGCCGTCATCGCCGCGCTCGAAGGCATGAAGTTCGATGGCCTCACGGGCACGGAAGAAATCCGCAAGGCCGACCATCAGGTCGTCAAGGACTACTACCTGCTCAAGGGCAAGGCCAAGTCGAAGATGAAGGATGCAGCGGACTATGTCGACGTGGTGAGTTCCGGCAAGTCGTTCCTCCCGATCGACAAGAGCGGCTGCAAGCTGGCCTGACGCAACGCAAGCCAACGAGCCCATGACCGTCTACCTGCTCCAGACCATCAACGGAATCGGCATCGGCATGCTGTATTTCCTGCTGGCCGTTGGCTTGTCCATCGTGTTCGGCCTGCTTCGCTTCGTGAACTTTGCACACGGCGCTTTCTATCTGCTCGGAGCCTACCTGTGCTACCAGGCCATGCAGTGGGGCCTGGATTTCTGGGTCGCGCTGGTTGTGGTGCCGCTCGCCGTGGGCGCGCTGGGCTGGCTGGCCGAGAAGCTGCTGCTGCGCCGCGTGTACGCCAAGGCGCACGAGTTCCACATCCTTGTGACGGTGGGCCTGGCGCTCGCGGTGCAGGAGATCGTGATCGTGTTCTGGGGCCCGCTGGGCAATAGCGTGGCCACGCCCGACCTGCTGCAGGGCGTGGTCATGTGGGGCGCCTTCGTCTATCCCAAGTACCGGCTGTTCGTGATCGGCTTCACCGCTGTGCTCGCGGTGCTGCTGTGGTGGGTGCTCGAAGGCACGCGCCTGGGCAGCGCGGTGCGCGCGGGCAGCGAATCGACCGAGATGGTGTCGCTGCTCGGCATCAACGTGTTCCGGGTGTTCAGCCTTGTGTTCGCGCTGGGTGCGGCCACGGCGGCGCTGGCTGGCGTGCTGGCCGCGCCGATCCGCGGGGCCGAGCCCTTCATGGGCGTCGAGGCGCTGAGCGTCGCCTTCGTGGTGGTGGTGATCGGCGGGCTCGGCAGCTTCGGCGGCGCGCTCGTGGGCGGGCTGCTCATCGGCATCGTGCAAAGCCTCATGAGCACCATCTGGCCGCCGGGGGCGAGCCTGATGATCTACATCGCGATGGCGGCCGTGCTGCTGCTGCGCCCGCATGGCCTGCTCGGCCGAAAAGGATGAACGCCATGCCGAGAAAAATCACTTTCCTTCTGGCACTGACCGCCGCGCTGGGCCTGCCGCTGGTGCTGCGCTCGGGCTCGCTCGCGAGCGAGGTGCTGATCTATGCACTCGCGGCCCTGGGCTGCAACCTGCTGCTGGGCTATACGGGGCTGCTGTCCTTCGGGCAGGGCATCTTCTTCGGGCTGGGCAGCTACACCATCGCGATCCTGCTCACGCGCCTGCACCTGCCGATGCCGCTCGCCCTGCTGGCGGCCGTGGCCATGGGCGCGCTTGGCGCGGCGCTGGTCGGCTGGGTCGCCATCCGCCAGCGCGGCACCTACTTCGTGATGCTCACGCTGGCCTTCGCGCAGATGTTCTATTTCATCGCCTACACCGCCACCGACCTCACGGGCGGCGACAACGGCCTGCTCGACGTGCCGCGCCCCGGTTTCATGGACACGCCGTGGAAGTACTACGCCTTCGTCGCGGTGATCTTCCTGATCGCCTTCGGCCTGCTGCTGCGCGTGACCGATTCGATCTTCGGCCGCACGCTGCTGGCCATCCGCGACAACGAGGACCGGGCCGCCGCCGTGGGCTACGACCTCAAGCGCTTCAAGCTGCTGGCCTTCGTGATCTCGGGCGCCGTCACCGGCCTTGCGGGCGGGCTGCACGCGATGATGACCGGCATCGCGCCGCTGTCGAACGCCGAGTACCACACCAGCGAGATGATCCTCGTCATTACCGTGATCGGCGGCACCGGCAACCTGTTCGCCTCGGTGCTGGGCTCGGCCTTCTATGTGCTGCTGGCCGACTGGCTCTCCACGCTGTGGCCGCGCTGGCTGTTGTTGCTGGGCTTGCTGCTGATCGGCGTGAGCATCGGCATGCAGCGCGGGCTCTGGGGGCTGGGCGAGGGCGCGTGGCGCCGCATCTTCCGCAAGACATCGCCTGGCGCCAAAGTGCCTGCGGCCCTGGGAGAAAAAGCATGACGGGCATCCTCATCGAAGCCGTCGGCGTCACCAAGCACTACGGCAAGTTCGCTGCACTCGGCGGCGTCGACCTGAAGATCAAGCGCAATACCGTGCACTCGGTGATCGGCCCGAACGGCGCGGGCAAGACCACGCTGTTCCACATGCTCACGGGCACCGGCACCACCACGGGCGGCCGCATCCTGTTCGACGGCCATGACGTGACGCGCGAGCCCGACCACCGGCGCGTGCAGCGCGGCATGGCGCGCTCGTTCCAGGTCACGGCGCTGTTCCTGAGCCTGTCGGTGCGCGAGAACCTGCGCGTGGCGGCGCAGGGCGTTTCGCCGCGCCAGGCCATGAACTGCTGGCGCGCGCCGGTCGGCGAACTGGCCTGCACGCAGACGGTGGACGAGGTGCTGCAGCGCGTGGGGCTCGAACGGCTGGCGAACACGCCGGCCAGCGAGTTGTCGCATGGCCAGCAGCGCCGCCTCGAAGTGGGCATGGCGCTGGCCGCCAGGCCTAAGGCCATCTTCCTCGACGAGCCGACCTCGGGCATGGGCATCGACGACCTCGACGACATGAAGCACCTGATCCGCGGCCTGCGCGACCAGCACACCGTGGTGCTGATCGAGCACAACATGAACATCGTGATGGACATCTCCGACACCGTGACCGTGATGCAGCTGGGCCGCGTGCTTGCCGAAGGGCTGCCGGGCGACATCCGCTCCGATGCGCGCGTGCGCACGGCCTATCTCGGCAACATGATCACGGGGGGCAAGGCATGAGCGGAAGGAACATCCTCGAAGTCGAGGGGCTGCATGCCCACTACGGCAAGAGCCATGTGCTGCAGGGCGTTTCGATGCGCGTTGGCGATGCCGAACTGGTCACGCTGCTGGGCCGCAACGGCGCGGGCAAGTCGACCACGCTCAAGAGCATTGCCGGCGCGGTCACACCCACGGGTGGACGCGTGCGCTTCCAGGGCGCGGACATCGCGGACATGCCGCCGCACCGCATCGCCGCACGCGGCGTGTGCCTGGTGCCCGAGCACCGCGGCATCTTCAAGCTGCTGACGGTGGAAGAAAACCTGCTGCTCGGCCTGCGGCGCGAATCGCCCTGGCAGCTGGCCGACATCTACCGCATCTTTCCGCGGCTGAAGGAGCGGCGGCGCAACGGCGGCGGGCAGCTTTCGGGCGGCGAGCAGCAGATGCTGGCCATCGGCCGCGCGCTCATGAACCATCCGCGCCTGCTGATCCTCGACGAGCCGGTCGAAGGCCTGGCGCCGGTGATCGTGGAGGAGATCGTCGCACAACTCAAGACCATCAAGGCGGCCGGCGTGGCCATCCTGCTGGTCGAGCAGAACCTCGAAGTCTGCGTGCAGTTGGCCGACCGCCACTACATCGTGGAGCAGGGCGTGATCGTGCACGAGGCCGGCAACGCCGACTTCATGGCCGACCATGAAGTGAAAGACCGCTATCTGGGCGTGGGCCTTGCTTGAGGCTTCCCGCAACACTCTTCCTTATCGCAAAGCCATGAACTCACACACCGAACTCCGCATCGACGGCCAGCGGCTCTGGAACTCGCTGATGGAACTGGCGCAGCTCGGCGCCACCGAGAAAGGCGGCGTCTGCCGCATCGCGCTGACCGACCTCGACCGCCAGGGCCGCGACCTGTTCACGCGCTGGATGCGCGAAGCGGGTTGCGAAGTGCGCGTGGACGCCATCGGCAACATCTTCGCGCGCCGCGCCGGCCGCAACAACGTGCTGCCGCCCATCACCACCGGCAGCCACATCGACACGCAGCCCACGGGTGGCAAGTTCGACGGCAACTATGGCGTGCTCGCGGGGCTGGAGGTGATCCGCAGCCTCAACGACGCGAAGATCGAAACCGAAGCACCGCTCGAAGTGGCCGTGTGGACCAACGAGGAGGGCTCGCGCTTCGTGCCCGTGATGATGGGCTCCGGCGTGTTCGTCGGCGCCTTCACGCTCGAGCATGCGCTGGCGCAGCGCGACCACGAGGGCGTGAGCGTGTCGGACGCGCTTGCGGCCATCGGCTATGCAGGCAGCACGGCTGCTTCGGTGGCCGCGTCGCCGGTGGGCGCGTACTTCGAGGCGCACATCGAACAGGGCCCGGTGCTCGAAGCCAACGAGCGCGTGATCGGCGTGGTCGAAGGGGCGCTGGGCCAGCGCTGGTACGACGTGGTGGTCCAGGGCATGGAAGCGCATGCCGGCCCCACGCCGATGGAGCTGCGCAAGGACGCGCTGCTGGCCGCCTCCGAGCTCGTGATCGAGGTCAACCGTATCGCGCTGGCGCACGCGCCGCATGCGCGCGGCACGGTCGGCTGGATCGACAACTATCCGAACTCGCGCAACGTGATCCCGGGCCGCGTGAAGCTCAGCGTGGACCTGCGCGCGGCCGACGACGTGGTGCTGTCGGCCATGGATGCCGAGCTGAAAGAAGCGGTGCAGCGCATCGCGACGAAGGGCAAGGTCGAGATGTCGGTGGAACAGGTCGTCTACTTCCCGCCGCAGCCCTTCACGCCCAAGCTCGTGTCCGCCGTGCGCGAAGCCGCACAGGCGCAGGGCATGAGCTGGATGAACGTGATCAGCGGTGCCGGCCACGACGCCGTGTACCTCGCGCGCGTCTGCCCCACGGCCATGATCTTCGTGCCCTGCCTCGACGGCATCAGCCACAACGAGATCGAGGACGCGCAGCCCGACCACCTCGAGGCCGGCTGCAACGTGCTGCTGCAGGCCATGCTGCAAAGCGCGGGAGTGGCGTCGTCATGAAGGTGCTGATCGCGCGTCTCAACCACGAGACCAACACCTTCTCGCCCGTGCCCACGCCGCTCGCGGCTTTCGGCCCCGACGGCCCGACCTTCGGCGAGCAGGCCTACCGGGACAACAAGGGCATGCGCACGGCGATGTCGGCCTTCATCGACCTGGCGGAGCAGGCCGGCGCCACGCTGGTCACGCCGGTGTCGGCCTCGGCCAACCCGAGCGGGCCGGTCGACGCGCAGGCCTACACCACGCTCACGCAGTGCATCGTCGATGCGGCGCCGGGCTGCGACGCCATACTGCTCGACCTGCACGGTGCGATGGTCGCACAGAACAGTGCCGACGGCGAAGGCGACCTGCTCGTGCGCCTGCGCGCCGCGGCGCCGGGCGTGCCCATCGGCGTGGCGCTCGACCTGCATGCCAACGTCACGCCCGAGATGGTCGGCAATGCGGACGTCATCGTCGGCTTCAAGACCTATCCGCACATCGACATGTACGAAACCGGCGAGCACGCCGGCCGCCTGCTGTTCGACCTGCTGGCCGGGCGCAGCAGGCCGGCGATGCGTTGGCGCCGGCTGCCGCTGATGGCACACACGCTGCGCAGCGCCTCGTTCACCGGTGCGATGCAGCGCGCCATCGAGGCGGCGCGCGAAGCCGAGAAATCGTCGGAGTCGCTCGCGGTGTCGATCCTGGCGGGCTTCTCGCTGTCGGACATCGAGGCGCCGTGCATGAGCGTGATCGTGGTCGACGCGCAATCGCCCGAACGCGCGCAGGCCACGGCCGACCGCATCGCGATGCAGATGTGGAGCGAGCGCGAAGCCTTCATCTACCGCAGCGAGCCGCTCACGCAGTCGGTGGCCCGCGCAAAGCTCATCGCCCAGGGAGCCACCCGTCCGGTGCTGCTGCTCGACCATGGCGACAACTGCATGTCTGGCGGCAGCTGCGACACCATGGACGTGCTGCAGGAAGCGCTTGCGCAAGGGCTGCACGGCATCGGCGTGGGGCCGCTGTGCGACCCCGAAGCGGTGGCCGAGCTGATCGCGGCGGGGGAGGGTGCGGAGGCGACAGTCGCACTCGGCAACAAGGTCTCGCTGGAAGGCATCGGGTTGAAGAAAACGCCGGTGCGCCTGACGGGCACCGTGCGCACCATCGGCAACGGCGAGTACGTGATCACCGGCCCCACCTACACCGGCCAGCGCAGCAGCATGGGCCGCACGGTGCTGTTCGACATCGGCGCCGCGCGCATCGTGGTGACCGAGCGCACGCAGGAGCCGTGGGACATCGGCGTCTTCGAGTGCGCGGGGCTCGATCCGCGCAGGGAACGCTTCCTGCTGCTCAAGTCGCGCATGTACTGCCGGCCGGTGTTCGAGCCGCTGTCGGCCGCGCTGGTGGAGTGCGACAGCCCGGGTGTGACCAGTTCGGAATACGGCCTGTTCCCCTTCGGCAAGGTGCGCCGGCCGGTGTTTCCGCTGGATGCGAACGCCTCGATGGAGCTTGCCGCATAACCTGCCACGTCATCGACGCGAATCGCGTGCGGCGCGACCATTCCTTCACCCCGCGATGTTGCGGGCCGAACCCTTCGAAAGGAATCGTCATCATGAACACCGCCGCACACGATGCCACCGCGATTGCCCAACGCTACATCGCCGTCTGGAACGAAACCGACGCCGCGCGCCGCGCCGCGCTGATCGAAGCCGGGTGGGCCGCCAACGCGCACTACGTGGACCCGATGGCGCAGGCCAGCGGGCATGAGCAGATCAGCGCGCTGGTCGGCGCGGTGCACCAGCGCTACCCGGGCTTCCGCTTCAACCTGCTGGGCAAGGCGGACGCGCACGGCGACCATCTGCGCTTCTCGTGGACGCTGGGGCCGAGCGGGGCGGAAGACATGATCCAGGGCACCGACTTCGCCCAGCTGGATGCCGGCAAGCTCCGCTCGGTCACGGGCTTCCTGGACAAGGTACCCGTGGGGGCCTGAAGCAGGAAAGCTGAACGCTGTGCGCTCAGTCCGGCATGCCGGCCGAGCGGCCGCGCCACAGCTTGCGGTAGACCGTGGCACGGCTGATGCCCAGTGCCCGCGCGGCTTCCGCCACGTTGCCGCGCGCGTCGGTCACCGCTTTGCGGATCAGCTCGGTTTCGACGTCGCGCAATCGCGGGCGGGTGCTGGATGCGGAAGCACCCTCGGAGCTGCCGCCGCGCCGGGGCCGCGCCTGCACCCGCAAGCCCGACCAGAGCGGCACTTCGAGCACCGCGTCGCCGCGCCGGGCCGCGTCGAACATCATGTGCAGGGGCAGCGCGAACAGGTCGTTGAAATTCAATGCGTGTTCGCAGCGCGCCAGCGGCTGGTGCAGCATCTGCCGGGCCGCCGCATTGGCGCCCGTGATGCCACCGCCAGCGTCGATGCACAGCAGTCCCTCGGTGGCTTCACTGCTCGGGCTGCCCGGCCAGGCCAGGTGCAACAGCAGCTCGCAGGGCTCGCGGATCAGCAGCATGTTCTCGATGCTGCGCGCGGACAGGGTGGCCAGGTGGCGCAGCTCCGGGCGCTCGACCACCTGCACGCCGGTCAGGTCGAGCATGCCGATGCAGTCGCCCCGGGGGCCGAAGAGCGGCGCGCCCGCGCAGCTGTAGACGCTGGTGTCGTCGAAGAAATGCTCGCCGCGGTGCAGCCACACCGATTCCTGTTCGGCCAGCGCGGTGCCGATCGCGCTGGTGCCGATGGCGCGTTCCGACAGGTCGACGCCGACGCGCGCGATGTCGCGCGCATGGCGGCTGGCGGCGGCGACGCCGCCCGGCCGGGTGGCCCCGGGGGTGAAGCTTCCGGGGGGATTTGGGGCGGTTGGGGAATTTCGGGGGTAGGG